>JAYRER010000023.1:0-45932 GCA_041908795.1 Minisyncoccota bacterium
AACCAAACATGCGAGCCTAGGAAAGTTCCGCATACTAGTCGGAAATGATATGTGTTGATTCGACCGGCCACTTCACACGATCTTTGTATTACTCTCGAGTATCAATAAAGGTAATGATGGGCTGAATGATATCGACAAACGCGAAGCCTTTATGGCGCATCGCCGCCTGCATGATTTCCTTCGTCTTCACGATATCGCTCGCAAACGTACGAGCCACGAATGTCGCACCGAGTGAGAGCATCACCACGGCGGGGTTTATGGGCTCATCGTATGAGCCGTATGGGGTAGTACCTCCCTTGAAACCCTTAGGGCTTGTTGCGGTCGCCTGACCCGTAGTGAGGGCAAAGAGCTGGTTGTTGTGCAAAAAAATGGAAATATCAGTGTTGCGTATTGCCGCGTGTGCAAGGTGGTTAAACCCTTCCGAGAGTGAGTCACCATCCCCTGTGAATGTCACTACAGTGAGCGCGGGGTTTGCCAGCTTCACCCCAGTCATCACGGGAATAATACGACCATGGAGCCCGTTCACGGTGTTAACCTCGAGGTAGTCGCTTATTTTTCCATGGCACCCCACGCCCGCACCCGCGACCATATTGTGGAGTGCCATCTCACCTTGCTCCACCATCTCGGTCACCGCTTGGCGAAATGAAACCAAGATTTGGCTGTTGGGACACCCGGGACACCAAGTCACTTTTATATCGGTTGCAAGGTTGGGCGCCATGTTCTTTATAGTAAGCGGGTAATTTCCTCCGCAAGCTCGGTCGGTGTAAACGGCTGCGCATCGTACTTCAACACCTTCTTCGTAATTTCAATGGATGTTTTCTCGCGAATGAGCGCGGCGAGCTGTGCGGTGTGGTTCGCTTCAACATCAATAAGTACACGCGCACCGGCAAGTTCCGCCTTCACCCTATCGGCGTCAAACGGCTCGAGCCAGAGAACCTGCACCACCTTCACAGGAGTCGCCACCTGCTTCACGGCCTCAAGGAGCGCACCCTTGGTGGAACCCCAACACACTACCACCACGTCGCTCCCAAGATCGCCATACACCTTTACCGTGGGGAAGAACGTAAATTCACGGTACAAGCCGTCGAGCTTGCGGAACCGTTTGTCCTGCATCGCCTGTACTTCGCTCGCAATCTCCGTCGCCTCACCTTCCTCGTTATGCTCGTAGCTCGTCGCCTTCACCACGGTGTCCTCGGTACCCGGGAACGCAATAGGCGAAATACCGTCCTCGGTTATGGCGTAACGATTATATGACTTCCCTGTGACCTCAGCGCGTTTTCCGAGATCGGCACCAAAGCGAGACTCATCGAGGGTGAGTGAGGCGTACGATTCGGAGAGATGCTTATCGGCGAGGAGTATCGTGGGAATCTGGTACTTCCATGCGAGATTAAACACGTCCGCCGCGCAGGTGAAGCACTCCTCGATGTCGCCCGGTGCTACCACGAGCCGCGGGAACTCACCGTGCCCCGCGTGAATAATGAAGCGTAAATCCCCTTGGCTCGTGTGCGTCGCCACGCCCGTCGCCGGCCCCATACGCATGGTGATGAGCATGGGGAGCGGAAGCTCGGCGACGCCGGCAAAAGAGAACGTCTCCTGCATGAGGGCGAACCCTCCGTTTGCGGTGCCAAGAGCGGTGCGCTTCCCCGCATAGACGGCTCCAAGTGCCATGTTCATGACGGAAATCTCATCTTCAGGGTGTACCACGATGACACCGCGATCCTTCCCAGCCCGCGCAAGAAATTGGAGTGCAGAAGTCGAGGGTGTCATGGGGTAGCCCACGTACATTTCAAGACCCGCCGCGAGGAAGCCCTTCATGGCCGCCTTGTTGCCGTCAAAAATTTCCCCACTGTCACGTGCCGTGGCGGGAATACAGCACGTAATTTGCGTGTACTGCGCTTCTTTGAGGAAGTCGTACCCCCGCTCAATGAGTGCACGGTTAAGGTCCGCGCCCACCTGTGCGAAGACCTTGTTGGTGAGCGTCCGCACGCGCTCAAGCGGAAGACCGAGTGTGTAGGCAAACGCACCGAATGCAACCGAGCTTCGGGCGACGAGCGGGGCCTTGAGCTCCTCGGTAATCGCCTTCATCGGTATGGCAATGAGGGGCACCCCCACATCCTTGAGCGCATCCGCGTGCGTGCTCTCCACAAAAACGAATGCGCCGGGTTTGAGCTCACTCTGGTGCACGCGCACACTCTCCGCATTCACCGCAACGAGCACGTCGAGCTCTCGATAGTCGGCACGCACCTCCTCGGTATGAAAACTGATGCGCGAAAAGTTATGCCCGCCCCGAATGAGCGAGGGGTAATCGAACGAAGAGAAGGTGTGGTACCCGAGCTCCGTTAAAAACTCGCTCCAGTTCACCCCCGCCTCGCGGATGCCGTCACCTGCGGCACCACCTATCGCAATGGTGCGCACCCCAGCACTCCAACCGGTTTCCCCTGTCATTGCTTCCAGTATACCTGTGGTACGTGCACCGCCCCAAGCGAGATGTCCACGAAACACAGGAGGGTGCCGAAGCACCCTCTTAGTTTTTCTCCTAGTGAATTAAGACATTGTCATCTTTTGCATGGTCGCCACCACTTTCTCCGGGCAGTACGAAGTCGTCGTTATCGCCACTTGTTGCCACAATCAAGTCGACATCTTGAGTGGCCACAAGCAGATACCCAGAGATATCAACCATAAGAAAGTGAACCCGAGCAAGCCACTGTTTTCTGAACCACGATTCGGCGATATCGAATGAGCGCGTGAGTGAGTAGCGTGCTCCAACCTCTGACTCAAGCCTAGTGAGACGCCAACTACTCTCTCGAAAAAAATCATCGATGGCACTTATCACGCGAGCATCAACGCATTGGATGCCAAGATTGATATCAACTGCGACAAATCGCGCTCCTTTCACTACGATTGACTCGAGACAAATGAAGTGCGTCGGACCATCGTCTTCCACATCCACTACCACAACAAGGTGTGTCGTGCTCTGCTCTTTCACCACTTCAGGTGCGTAACCGAGCATACTAAGAATTTTAGAAATTCTTAAAATCGTACGAAGTCGAGCGTCTCGTTGGGCTCGTGTCATACCACACTCCCAGTCTTTTCACTATTCCTTCATCAATCGTACAATGCGCACTTTTTTTGTCAAACATCCCTTAGTTGTATAGTTGGGGTGACTTTTCCCCTCGCTTTTTTTGCACGCATCCCGTACCATGTACGCATGGACACCTCGCACGAGAAGATAAAAATCGGCTGGTTCGTGTTCTCATGCAGTGAGGACAATACCATTATGTTCACCGAGCTCATGAACGACCACTGGCAGGAGTGGAAACAGCTCTTCGACTTTCGCCACGTGAAGGTACTCAAAAAAAACAACATCTACGATGCGTTCGACATTGCGTTTATTGAGGGCGCCATTGCAAGCCCCGCACATGAGGAGAAGCTCAAAGACATCCGCAGTCGCTCAAAGAAGCTCGTTGCGGTCGGCGCTTGTGCGGTCACAGGCCTGCCCGCGAGCCAGCGCAACACCTTCACCGATGCGCAAAAAGAGGCGATTCAGTTTCTTGTAGATCGCTTCGGAGCGCTCCCCACCGTGAAGAAGGTGGCTGATGTAGTCGCTGTGGACGCGTCGGTGCCGGGCTGTCCCATGAACACTGACCTTTTCTTGAAGGCGGTGAACGGGCTGGTGCTAGAGCTAAGACCTCAATTGACACAACCGGAGGGAATTGGTTCTTAATGCAAAGAGCAAATATCAAAATGCAAATCGACAGTGTAAAAATGAAAAAATTACGACGTGGATATCTTTGCATTTTGCCTTGTCACTTTGCATTTTGATTTTTAATTATTGAATTCCTACCATGCACTCATTCGACCTTGATCTCGAGCACATCACCAAGATAGAGGGTGACGCATCCATCTTCATCAAGGTGGAAGAGGGGAAAGTGACCGACGTGCGCTTCAAGACCGAAGAGTACAAGCGTTTCTTCACCGAGGCTCTGAAGGGCAAGAGTATCATGGCGGTGCCCTCCCACCTCTCACGCATCTGTGGCACCTGTAGTAATGCCCACATCATGGCGGCCATCGAGGCGTGCGAGCATGCGCTCGACATCACCCCGAGTGCGCAAACCGACATGCTCCGGGCACTCACCATGCACGGGCTCATCATCCGCGACCACGCGCTCCACCTCTACCTTTTTGCGCTCCCCGACATCTACGATAAAGACGCGTTCCTCGACTTTGATGAGAACGACCCCCACCAGCACCAGCTCCTCCATGACGGCTTCGACATCAAGCGCGCGGGAAATTTCCTCGCAACCCTGGTCGCAGGCCGCTCCGTACATGCGATGTACCCTACGATAGGCGGCTTTATAAAGTTTCCCGACGAAGCGGGCATCAAGGAGGCGGTCGAGAAGCTTAAAGCGGCACGTGAACCCGCGCTCCGCATCGTCGAGGAGTTCCGCAAGGCGCCTTTTCATTTCGACCGCAAGACCAACTTCATGGGGCTGGTGCCCGACGGCTCGTTCGGCTACATCAAGGGCAAGATCATGACCAGTAACGGTATTCAGTATGAGGAGGCGGACTACCGCTCGCTCCTCGAGCACGTCGTCCTCCCCTACTCGCAAGCGTCCGCGTATAAGTCGAGTGGCGAAAGCTACATGGTGGGAGCCCTTGCGCGTGTGAATGTCGCAAAGGACAAGCTCCACCCAAACACCAAGGCGTCACTTCCCGATGCACTCTCACTCTTCCCCTCGACCGACATCTTCCACAACAACCTTGCACAGGCGATTGAAATAGTGCACTCCATAGATGAGTCAATCGATCTCCTCGAGCAGAACCGCTTTGCCCCTGAGCCCATCAAAAAGGTCCCCTACCGCGAGGCGGTGGGGGTGGGCGTCGTGGATGCTCCACGCGGCCTCCTCTACCACAGGGTACACATCAACGACCAAGGCGTGGTGCAAGACGGCGAGGTCATTGTGCCGACCGGCCAAAACCAAATAAATATCGAGGAGGATGCGGGCCGCCTCGTACAGGGACTTCTTGACGCGGGCACCACCAACCAGGCGGTTATCACCTTCGAGCTCGAGAAGCTCATTCGCGCGTACGACCCCTGCATGAGCTGTGCGGCTCACTTCCTCAAGGTGCACTGGGAGTAGTAGCGACTACGCCTTCAGCCACACTCCCTCGTTCTCCCCTACCCGTTCGACACTTCTCCTGCGGTTTCTCTATGTGTGGATACTGGAATTCTAGAATTTGCACTACATAAATTCTAGAATTCTTTTTCACCTCTTGGATTTTTTGTTACGAGAGTATCCAGCATTTCGATAAGCCAGGTACGCGCATCCTCTTTTGTGCAGGTTGCGGGAACGCCAAAAATCGTCACCCCCTTCACTTGCCCCACCTTCTTGAGCAACACGAGGTTCGCATACGCATCAAAATCATGGCACGTGATGCGTGGTGCCGCCATGAAGGTTGAGAGGTCGTTGAATACGGTACATTTTTCAATGCCCACCACCGTATCAATGATGATCATGTGATCGGGCACGTCCCAGTCTTCATTGGGGTCGAGTTGTATGAAATCGATGTCGGGAAACCGCTTCTGAAGCTCGGGCACGAGGAGTATCGGCAGTGCATCCATTGCCACATCTTCATTGCCAAAAACAAATACTTCCATGGAGACAGTTTCCCACGTGTAGGAAAAAAAGAAAGCCGGTTGACCACGTCACTCCGGCTTTCAAATTCCGTGCCTTGTTGTTAGACCACCTCGCAGATACATCCTGCGTGGACGTAGACCGTATCACCCACAGCAACACCAAGGCGGTGGATATTGAATACGTCTTCGGCACACAGGGTTCCATTCCTTTTGTAACCGACCGAAACTTTCACATCGTGAGAGAGAGCACGCACCGTCGCCAAGTACACGGGCGTGCGCCTATCACGCTCGTTGTGATACTTTTGCCAGTAGCTTTTCATGCCTTCCGCGCTCTCTGGGAGGTCATGCTCCTTCAATGCTCGAAACGGCTTGGGAAACCACTGTTTGATTTGCTCCGCAGTCGGCATAGTGCCGCGTTTAGCGAGTTCCATCGCAAGATGTACATCGGCTTCGGTCATGCTTGACATGCCATGTAGTTGATTGCCGATACATCCTGCGGCATAGCGCCAAACGACAGCGTGGATGGTTAGGTGAACGTCATTGTGTGCCTGGGTAGTAGAAACATCTGACAAGGCTGTTTCATTGAACATTGCTGTATACTCCTTTCTGCAAGAACCATATCACAACAACCTATGTACTGCATTCGCAATTCGTAACGCGCTTTCGGTATACCGCCTAAGGCGCTTTACAGTGGAACTATGAACCACCTCACACGGTACATCCCAGTGCATCGTAATCCACTGCCCCACCGTGAGCATCTCGATATCGTAGTCCGCTTCGAGCCGTCGCAGAACCGTTTTTTCTGTCGGTTCTCCCAGAGCGAGGGCTCCCTCAACAACGACAAGCGGTTCAAACAAGACCGTGATTTTTGGCCCGTCAACCGCCCTCACTCGTCCCCAGCTGATGCGACAGCTGTCCATAAACTCCACGCTCGCCTCGACCTCCTGGTGGCCCATTTTCTTGGGCACGTTGAGGACGTGGTAGGTGTGACTAGGTAACATCCCCGCTCCCACTCTCCCCTCGAGGATTCGCCACTTCGGGAGCGTCAACCGGTCCTTGAGGCGCAAATCATCCGCAAGGTACGTATGGAGCTCACCGCGATCCACCGCATCGAGAAGCTCATTCCCCAGCCAGTACGCCTCGACCACACGCGGGTCAAACGGGTCTTCAATGTGGTTACTCCGTGCAATGCGTTTCAGGTACGGATAGAGTACCTCGAAGCCGGTGAGGAGCTTCTGGAGCCCGAAGTCGGTAAAGCCCGCATTCACGTAGTCCCATATCTCTCGGTTTGCATCGGGGCCGCAAAAATGAAGCCGGTTTGGCCCGAACGCATAACGAGAGCACCGCAGTACGCCGTCCATGGTATGTAGTGTAGCATTCCGATTACCGTGTCTCGAATAGCCTTGTGCAGTGGTACAGCGTCCTTCGCGAAACACGATCCATGTGTGGAACATAAGGTCAGCTGATCACAGGGCACGGCAATTACGCCTTGTGAAAGCATGTGTTCTGCGGTACTCTCGACAGCTATGCCAGCAAATGACGGACTTATCACTTTCTCTGCGATCTCTTACGAGCATGAGCCGTTAAAGCCGCTCCTGACGCAAGCGAGTTTCTCCGTACGTCGTGGAGCAAAGCTCACACTTATGGGCCAGAATGGCGCCGGGAAGAGCACCCTGTTCGGACTCATCACCGGAGCACACAAACCTGAGAGTGGAGCGGTGCACATTGCACCACGCACCACGATCGCCCATGCGCGCCAGGTGATACCCAGAGACGAGCTCACACTCACGGTGAGAGAGTTTTTCTCCAGATGCTTCACTATTCCAGTGTATGACATTGACCCGCGCATTGATGCCGTGCTGGATGTGGTACACCTTGCACCCACACAGAAAGCACAGAAAGAGAGCATGAGAGACCGCACAATTGGCTCATTCTCAGGTGGCCAACAGGCGCGCCTCCTCCTTGCCTCGGCACTTATACAGGATGCGGATATTCTCCTCCTTGATGAGCCAACCAACAACCTCGACAAAGAGGGGATTGCACACCTTACCGAATACCTGAAGCAGTACCGAAAAACAGTACTCGTGATTTCACATGATGCAGACTTTTTAAATGCGTTCACCCACGGGGTGCTCTACCTCAACGTGCAGACCAAAGCCGTGGAGCGGTATGACGGTACCTACCACGACGTGGTCGCTGAGATAGCTGCACGCGTCGAAAAAGAAAAACGCAAGAATGCACAAATGGAAAAGGAGATGCGTGCGAAGAAGGAGAAGGCCAACTACTTTGCGCACAAGGGCGGCAACTTGCGCGCCGTCGCAAAGCGCATGCGAGAGAAGGCAGAGGAGTATGAAGAGAGCAAAGTGGAGGTGCGACGCGACGACAAGACGATTCGGCCATTCACCATTCCTACACAGGAGCACCTCCCCCTTGAGGTACTCAAGCTCACCTCCTACAAGGTGGTACACGACCACACACCAAAGACGGTACGTTGTGACCTTACTCTGCGCCGAGGCAAGCACCTGCACATTGTTGGAAAGAATGGAGTAGGAAAGACCACACTCCTCGAATCACTTGCCTCGGGACACGCACGAGGTGAACATGTGACCGATGGAGTAAAGATTGGCTACTACCGACAAGACTTTTCAAACCTGAACTTTGACCAGACTGTACTTGAGCTCCTTATGGAGGCGGCGGAGCGTAGGAGCGAAGAAGAAATACGCGGTCTCGCGGCAGGCTTTCTCCTTACGGGCGACATCGTCTTTAAGAAAGTAAAGTACCTCTCAGAAGGACAGAAGGGACTCCTTGCCTTTGCGCGCCTCGTCCTAGTGTGCCCGGGTCTCCTCATTCTCGATGAGCCCACCAACCACATCAACTTTAGGCATATCCCCACGATAGCGCGAGCCCTGCACGAGTATTCCGGAGCACTCATTCTCGTCTCCCACGTACCAGAGTTTGTCGCTCAGGTGCGCATAGACGAGACGCTTGATCTTTCAAAATCTGTAGGTAGATAAGAGCTTCAACGCGTGCTGATAAAAACTCGCCTCATTGGTAGTGAAAAAATGTCTACACACGCTTATTGACAGTAGCACACCATCGCAAGGCGCATCTACGACATCACCATCGCGCACCACGCCATGCGTACTGGTATACTGCAGGCATGGGAAAAACAACGTTGAAAAAACCGGTACATCGAACGCAAGCCGCGAATCGCCCCGTCGTCACCCGCGGACTCACCCGTTCGCTCGTAGAGTACATAAGCACAACCAAGAAAGAGCCTGCGTGGATACTTGAGAAGCGCCTCGCGGCGTTTGAGCTCTACCAAAAGGCACGGCTCCCGGCTTGGGGCCCCGACCTGTCGGGCCTCGACCTCACAAACCTCGTCTACTACATCGACCCCGAGACAGCGGAGCGTACGCGCTGGGACGAGCTCCCGAAAGACATCGTCGACACCTTCGACAAGCTCGGCATACCGAAAGCGGAGCAAGAGTACTTGGGCGGCGTAGGCGCGCAGTACGACTCCGGCATGGTCTACCACAAGCTCAAGGAAAATCTCGCAAAGGACGGGGTGGTGTTTGAAAACATGGACACTGCGGTCGAGAAGTACCCCGAGCTCGTGCGTGAATACTTTATGACCACCTGTGTACCCATACACGACCACGTGTTCGTCATGCTCCATGGTGCGGTGTGGAGCGGCGGCACGTTCATCTACGTCCCCAAGGGTGTGAAGGTTGCAGAGCCGCTCCAGGCCTACTTCCGTATGAACCGCTCATCGAGCGGGCAGTTCGAGCATACACTGATTATTGCGGACGAGGGAAGCGAAATCACCTACATCGAAGGATGTAGTGCTCCGCGCTATAATGCTTCCTCTCTTCACGCAGGCTGTGTGGAGCTCTTCGTGAAAAAGGGCGCAACTATGAAGTACATCAGCGTTGAGAATTGGTCATTGAATACGTACAATCTCAACACAAAGCGCGCAATCGTCGAGGAGCACGGGAGCATACAATGGGTGGGCGGTAACATGGGCTCCGGTGTGACGATGCTCTACCCCTCGTCCGTCCTTGTAGGTGAGGGGGCAAAGAGTGACAACCTTGGGCTCGTCTTTGCGGGCAAGGGCCAAGTACAGGACACGGGCGCGAAAGCGATTCACCTTGCACCCAACACCACTTCGACCATACGCAGTAAATCTGTCTCAAAGGATGGCGGCATAGCAAACTACCGCGGACTCATTAAGGTCGGCCCGCGCGCGACGGGAGCGCGCGCATCGCTCGTGTGTGACTCACTCCTCATGGATAGCGAGAGCGAGGCGAACACCTACCCCTCCGTCATGAACAAACAGGACGATGTCGAAATCAGTCACGAGGCGACCATCGGGAAAATCGGCGAGGAAGAGCTCTTCTACCTCATGAGCCGCGGCCTCTCGCGCGATGATGCGGTGCGCATGGTGGTGCAAGGGTTTGTGGCGCCCATCACCAAAGCTCTGCCGCTTGAGTATGCAGTTGAGTTCAACCGATTGGTGGAGCTTGAGATGGGTATGTAGTTACTAGTATATGACGACAGTTCCAACTCCATTGACACCCTCAAAGGTAGTGGAAGATTTTCCATCTTGCATGTGCCGACACTACCTCGACACGGCGGCGACCTCGCTCACACCGGAGCCGGTTCTCACTGCAATAGATGCATACTACCGCGAGTACCGCGCGAGCACGCACCGTGGGTTGTATGCGAGTGCACTACGAGCGAGTGAAGAGTACGAACAAGCGCGTGCGGATGTGGCACGCTTCATTGGGGCACAGACGGACGAAATTGTATTTACTGCCGGTGCTACGACTTCATCAAATATGCTCACGTATATGCTTGAGCATTCCTATACATTCACGGAAGGAGACGAACTTGTCACGACTGAGATGGAACACCACGCTTCCCTGCTACCCTTGCAAGAGTTAGCGAATCGAAAAAAGCTTTTGCTTAGGCATATTCCCATCAAAGGATTCGACCTCGACTACGAACAAGCTGAACAACTCGTTACCGAGCGCACAAAAATCATATCGGTCATGCTCGCGAGTAATGTCCTCGGTACGGTGAACAACGTGGCGCGTATCGCCCGACGAGCGCATGAGGTCGGTGCACTCATGATTGTCGACGCAACTGCTGCTGTTGGACATATCCCTGTTGACGTACGTACGCTTGACTGCGACTTCCTCTACTTTTCGGGACATAAGATGTGTGGGCCGACCGGCATCGGAGTGCTCTACGGGAAACGCGAAAAACTTGAAACATTGAAACCGGGACTCTTTGGTGGTGGCACTGTCGAGTCGGTGAGTCTTACAGACGCCACGTACACCAGTGCACCACAACGCTTCGAAGCAGGCACGCAAAACATCGCCGGAGCCATTGGATTTGGCGCAGCGGTGCGCTATCTCGAAGAGGTCGGCGGTATCGGACTACATCATCATATACAAACTATTGTCGAGTACGCGCACGAGCGCCTTTCCACAATCGAAGGACTCACACTCTACAGCGCACCGCCCGAACGTAATGTCGGCATCGTGTCGTTCACGCTTGAAGGTATCCATCCGCACGACATCGCCCAAGTCTGCGCTGACTATGGAGTCGCTATTCGTGCGGGTCACCACTGTGCCATGCCGCTCCACCGTACACTCGGCATACCAGCAACTGCGCGCACGAGTGTGTACCTGTACAATACAAGAGCCGATATTGACGTACTTCGCGACGCCCTCTACGGCGCACTGGAGCTTTTCAACGAACCATACCGCCATGCATGACCTCTACCAAGCCCACGTACTCTCACACGTACAACACCCCCACCATAAGGGCGTGCTCGACCGTTCCACTCACTCGGGTCACTCTACCAATGCCTCCTGTGGGGATGACCTTACACTCCACCTCCGCATCGAGAACGATACGATCACAGATGCGACTTTTACTGGCACGGGGTGTGCCATCTCACAAGCCACCGCAAGTATGCTCACTGATGTCCTCATTACTCTGCCCTTCACAGATGCAACACATCTCGCTGAGGCTACGGTCGACCGACTACTCGGTTTCAAGGTAAGTACTGGGCGTGAAAAGTGCGCGTACCTTTGCCTTGCTGCGCTTCGAAACGCACTTGAAAAACATGAGTAAGCTCGAATTAAAAAATATCTCCGTCGAAGTTGCGGGCGTTGAAGTTGTTCACGACGCCTCACTTACACTTGAGGGCGGTACGCTTGTGTTGCTTGAGGGCAAGAACGGCTCGGGAAAGAGCTCACTCGTGCAGGCGGTAATAGGTCACCCGCACTATATAGTCACCAAAGGTGAGATCATACTCGACGGAGAAGCAATCACGCAACTCCCACCCCACGAAAAAGCCAAGAGGGGGTTGTTCCTCTCATTTCAACACGTGCCTAAGGTGGGCGGCGTTACCCTCGCGACGTTCCTCCACAAAGCGTACGAAGCGACACACTGTCGCGAGGTACCCGCACTTCAGTTCTACTTGGAACAAAAAGAACGTATCGAAACTCTTAACCTTAACGCTGCACTCCTCGACAAACCGGTGACGGAAGGACTTTCAGGAGGCGAACGCAAGCAGAGCGAGCTCATCCAACTCGTGGTGCTTGAACCACGATTCGCACTTCTCGATGAACTTGATTCCGGTGTTGATCAGGTATCCATACACAGTATGCACACCACCATTACCCACCTCACACAAATGGGTACCGGAATCCTTATGATTTCTCACCTTCCACAAACGACACAAACCCTATCATTCGACAATGTCTCCACCATGTGCGACGGTATAGTAACCAGCGACCCATTATGAAAAAGATCCTCATCATCCTTGGTCACCCTCGCTCGCAGAGTTTCACCGGCGCTCTTGTTGAGGCGTACGCCAATGGAGCCAAGCGGGCGGGTGCAACGGTAGAAATACTCCGTATTGGTGAAATGTCGTTCGATCCCATACTCCGCGCAGGCTATGCGGAAATACAGGAGCTTGAGCCTGACCTTGTGCACTTTCAGGAAGCAATCACACGTGCCGAACATCTCGTCTTCGTCTACCCAACGTGGTGGGGAGGACCACCCGCTCTCCTGCGAGACCTTCTTGAACGAGCGGTTCTGCCAGGTTTCGGCTTCAAGTACCATAAGAACGACCCATTTTGGGATAAACTTCTTAAGGGCAAATCAGCACGCATCATCACCACCATGGACGCACCCTACTGGTACTACCGTTTGGTATTTGGAGCACCGGGGGATCGGATGCTCAAGAATGCCGTCCTTAATTTCTGTGGGGTACGACCTGTACGATTCACACACGTAAGTGGCATGCGTGCTAAAAGTGATGCGTGGCGGACAAATGTGATTACTAAGATACAACACTTGGGTGAGCATGAGGGACGCGCATAAATTCACTACTGCACCACAAATAGTGCCGGTGTACAGTTGATTTACAAGATAAGTTTCTTGGTTGTTACATGCCTCTTAGTATACAAGGTACCAAGCATACTAGTGGGTACCTTCACCACACACAGGTTCAGTTCCCGAGCGGTTATGGCCACATGTGTAAGCGGCATGAAGCAAGAACAGACAATTCCCTTCATGTTTCCCATGTAGGGAATCCACGTACTTGGCACATGATGTGTTACCACGACACACCCCTTGGGAAATGGGCCACGATATGAATCAGGATCCCTCACCGCAACCACTTGACCTGAGGTGTGTGCCCCAATGATAAGCTCCACCTCGTCACCTACGTCATGTGGCTGTACACCGATCACGCTATGGGGTAGTTCTTGCTCGTATCTCGTGTCTGCTTCGCTAAAATTTCTATCGGCATACTCTTCATAGGTACAAAAGGCCATAGCGGGGTTGGTGCGCACCTCTGCACGCAGGGGAGTAATTGTGCGCATAAAATGCCGTTTCCAAACATTAGTAAGTGTATCGTTTGGGTAACATTCCACATCGATATTTTCTGACAGTTCATACTCTTGTGGGAGCGCGTAGGTGGACCTTGTGCGTGTGAGGATCATTTGATTAAGCTCTGCAATCTGTAAACGATCGAACGCAAACTGACACGCTTGTATTGAAAATCGTTCGATTGATGGTGTAAATGACTTCGCCTCCTCCCATAATACCTTTTCTATTGATCTCGCTTTGAAACTTCGTGCGAATGCACTGTACCATGACTGGTTACTGAAGTAGCGTCTTTTCGCATCGCTCTCTGTTACAATGTTACCCGTACGCAAACGTCGAAATGGTACTGAACCGCCTCCCAAGGACATAGTCGTATGGTAGTGGTGCGCATGAGCAAAAAGGAACTCTAGCAGTGAAAAGGAAAGACATGAAAGCTTTCCGAATGCTTCCGCGTATTGATCGTACTCATGCCGCATGTCACCAGCGATTGCTTCAAGCGATGCGGTATGAAGAGAGGTCGGAGCTATTGTGACCGGCCGAACTTGAACCAGCCAGAGTTGTTCACCGTCATATACCCACTCCGCATCTATGCGATACGGACAGTGGGACTGTACGTGCGCAAGCATGAGTTGCAGTTTCTCTCTCAGAGTGGATGTAAGGAGAAAGTCTTGCATGTCATCGTGTGCAGTTCCATCTAAAGGGAACAGTACTGTTTTTGTGCCAGCCCCACCTTCGACAACCTCCTTGGCAGTTTGGGCATAGGAAAGTAATGCGTGTTTGTAAAAGTAAAGCCACGGGTAGAAAATAACCCCACCGCATGTAGAGTTAACGTATGGCATTACCAGTAGATGGACTGGGGGGTGCGTTTCTAATGCCGCTGCACGCGCCTTGTTATTGTTGTATATTTCAAGCACCATTTCCGCCACATCGCCTGCAGGTGTCGGGCCAGAGGTGAGAAACATACCAGCATAGGAGGATTCGTGACCGTCCTCACACACAAGTGCACTTCTCACAATGTAGTGTTGCTTTGCGGTTTGTTGTACAAAGTTATCCACTAACACCACACGTGTCTTTTCTTCCAAAATGCTGTCCTCATCTAGGTACAGCATATCCGGTACAGCAATCCCTTTCCGCGCTAAATCAAGCAATGTTGTGTACTTTGTTGAGGTGGCGCTTTTTGTTTGTATACCGAACATGTACTAGTGCGGGAGTAAACTAGGCTGTGGCATCATATAGACACCGACGACGTCTATATTCCTCCTAAGTAAGTCCTCAAAAAATATTTCCGCTTGATAGCAACTCAATGGACTGTTGCAAATGGCAAGGTAGCTTGCGTGTGTATCAAGAGCATCCAAAAACGCTTTTATTTCTGCAGTAGTCATAAACTCTCTAAAAAAGCGAGTGGAGATCGGTAGGTTTTGAGTGTCTGTGTAGTAGCGAGGTGCGCGCATGTCCACAAGCAAAGCCCCTTTGTCTACCGCACGGTGCGTATATTCGGCACTAATGAAATGTTTTCTTTTTTCTATACCCGGTGCATCCACCGTCCCCTTAAATGCAGGTAGTTGATCGTGACGTACGTTGTAAAGAAGTCCTTTACTCAATTGATGCAGTTGCATAAACCCTTTCTCTTCAAGAAATTTTATTGCCACAGACCCCGTCGATCCCATGTAGCATACAAGTAACATTGGTTGATTCTTATATTGCACAAGTGACATCCATTCACCACGTATCAGGTCTGCAAAACGTACATTCAAACTTCCTTCAATGTGACCGGCTTCATATGCGTAGTGCTCACGAATATCCACAATTAGGTAGTTCTCGTTTGCAAATTTACTCTGAAAGTCGTTCCAAGAAATTTCCTTTTCAAAGGAAAGGAGAGAGTAGCGCGCTTCGTGCTCTGTAGAGGTGGCATTATAAACCGGCTCATAGTAACTCCAGAGTGCTTGCATATCATTTGCAATTTGAATGCGAGCTTCATTCAATTGTCTCTCGACGCTTATTTGGTACAACACCATATATGTCCCGATGCCTATCACCAACGTTACCATCAAAGTAACGAGTAGTACCCTGTAGGTGTGGTGGTGCCACAGCCTTGTTAAGAGAAGCCGAATCGTTGACAGCACCGCAACGAAGCTCGCGAAAGCGAAACCTGTACTCATTAGAAACAATTGAAATGTTGAAATGACAAGCTCAGGAGGGGCTATTGCTGCTACGTCACGAAGAGGTAGGAACATCCCAAGACTTGCTACCATAAACACACGCGGGTATACGTTTCTTCTCTTTTGCATACTCACATGTCGCTGATCATCATGCTTGGTATAGGCGGTACATCTACAGTGATCACGAGCGGCTTACTTATTGTACGCACTAACACACTTCTCACAAAACATGTGTGTTACTCATGCAACACCTTATGAAAGGCATATGAAACAAGACGCTCAAGTGGACACCTTTGTAGGAAATATGGTTCCTAGCTCCCGTATCATATGTGCTGTAAAAGCGTCAGAAATAGAAGATAGAAGAAAAGAGGTGGTCCCTTGTCCTACTGTTTTGAAACGGGTCACCACAACATCAGCAACCGCCTCGGCGGGATCGACCACAGTAAGTTCCACACCAAGTTCGTCGAGTGTTTCCTCGAACACGGTACGCACAAGTGGGTAATGGGTGCACCCTAAAAGGAGTGTGTCGTAGCCCTCGTGCACTGTACGCCCAAGGGCAGCGCGTACCAAGTTGCGCTGTTGTTCCATTGGAGCACCGGCCTCTATGAGAGAAACAAGGTCAGGAATCGCAACCCCGGTTGCTTCTATGCCAATCATGCGAAAGCCATCCTGGTACACCCCACTTTCAACGGTCGCTCTAGTCGCCACTATTAGTACCTTGGTCTTGCGACCTTTAAAACTTGCCACAGTGGGACCTACCATTTCTATAAGGGAGACGCGCGGGAGGTTTAGTATCTCGAACATGGGGAGCACGATGGAGACCGAGACACTGTTGCAAGCACTCACAATTTCCGTCGCCCCCTCGTCAATAAGCTTCTGGATTCCAAGCACCGTGAGTGCTCCCAACTCCTCCCTGCTCTTGTTCCCATACGGCGCATTCTTGAGATCACCGAAGTACAGAACATCGGCCTGAGGAGCGCGTGCGCGCAAGGCTTTTAGGACTGAGAGGCCTCCGCTTCCTGAGTCAAAGATGCCGATCATATGTATAGGTACCTTGGCGACAATCAAGAGCAGATGATGTGATCAAAGCTCGTGCTTCCTACTACTTGATCTCGCTCGGTTCGGATTTAATCTCAGAATGAAATGTAGAGGTTGGAGTTTGTGTTGACGTGCGCGAGGACTTCTTCGTCATGACCAGAGAATGGATGAAGTACGCTGTGAGTAATAAAACGGCAACAACTTCCGAGATTAAACCGGTCAGAAGAGCAACAAATTCCATTGCATGCCCGTCCAACCCACATTCGGGCAGTGTACAGGGGTCACCAAACTGTCCATAAAAGAGCACGGGCAACAGCCTCCATGATACCAACAATAACACAACCCTAACCGCATGTTCGAGTGCTGTAAAAAGAATTGATTTTACCAATGCAAAGATCACGCACTTTAGCGTTCCAGCGCCAATCGATACATTTCTGTGCCTAAGTAGAGCGCTCACGGCAGCAGCAGCGACAAGACTTGAGAGTAAGGGAACGACGACATACATAGAAAACATAAGAAATTCCCATGAAATACCCGTTCGACTGGCGATAAAATCTAGCATATTAAATGACTGTACTAAGTATTAAACATGGCTCTAGACTTGCTTAGAGCCTTGAAAAATTGTATTAAAATTCTTTCATAGTGTCTACGGTTACTCATATTCTCTCTCGCACCAAGTCTTACTACACATTACGGCGCATTCTTAAGATCGCCAAAGTACACCCGTCAGCAAACGGGGCACGCTCACGCAGCGCCTTGAGGACTGAGAGTCCACCGCTGCCTGAGTCAAAATACCTATCATGCGAGCGGGATTAACGTCGTGTAATGGCAAAGATGTAGTCTCAGGCGGCCTCCTTAATCTCTACACGTCCCGGTGCATTCGGTTGCTGTCGTTCTAGTGTATCGAACGCACGAATGGCTGCGTGCAACGCAGCTATTGAACCCGCCGAGTCATTGGTGAGTGCGTCACGAAGAACATCAAAAAAGTGATTGAGTTTTGAATCACTGCGATCATTGTGACCAGTAAGGCCGTTTTCCGAAAGACGACTTCCGAACCGTTGCGCAAAAAGCATATCGAGTACGCGTGATATACTCTTTCCCGGTTGTCCAATGTAGAGTTCTTCCTCATCATTAATTTCATGATTGAGCGCATTGAAAACTTCCGCCGCCCGCTTCGCATCAGACCCGCCGGCATCGTACCGTTCCACGAATAGGCTCGTAAGTTTACTGATTTCTCTATCGATACGGGCTGTATTCGACTCCTGCGTTTGCTCGATGCTCGCAGGTGTAGATTGTGATTCTGTCGTACCAGCAGGTGACATGCGCAGTTCGTTCATGAATTCCTCCAATTTCTGTGTACGCTCTTCGTCGTTTTGGGCACTATCAAATTGTTCAGCCAAATTTGACACCTCTGATCCGGGCTCCAGCCATGCCCCCTCCGCGCGTGACTTAATCTGTAGCCACACTGGGTCTTCAGAACGCATACCAGCGACCACACGAGCACGCTCGAGCAAGTCACCAAATGCCTTCATTTGAGCCTCCACTGAACTACCGCCCGACACAAACTCCGCGGGCACGGATTCAGAATTGTTAGAATCTTCTGCTTCTTTGTAGTTCATGATACCAGTGTGTTACATGATAGGAACTATCATGCCTATTTTCTAATGCGTCACGCTATTCATACAGAAAACCTTACCACGCTAAATGCGTCCGGTCTACCACCTTCCTCCTCCCCCACCACCAAATCCTCCACCCGAAAAGCCTCCGCCGCCCGAACCGGAAGATTTCGGTGCCGACGCCGCCGCAATATCGCTCGTAAAGTGCGCGAGGTCAGTCGCGAGCGCGGTCGCAGTGAGTGCGTGAGTGGGCGAGCCCGTATACCAGTCGCATTCCGCCATCGAGAGCCCCTCGAACTGCTCCGCCCACTGCGTTTCCACCTTGAGCGCTATCGCATACGGAAGGTACTTGTCAAAGAGCTCCGGTGTTTTTTCCGGTGCATGGTGAAACTCAAGACGGTCTTTCTCCGCAACCGAGAGGTAGCGGCGAAACCCCTCAACGTGCTCGTGCATCGCCACCCCAAGGGCCGTTTTTGCGGGCATGAAGTAGCCGATACTCGCCACAATGACACCCGCAAATAACACACCCGCTCCCACAAACGCCATCGAGGGCAAGCCCGCAAAAATGAGCACGGCACCCGTCCCCACGTACCAGAGGCGCACCGTTGCGGGGCTGTGTGCGAAGTACCCCAAGGAGACCGCCTCGTCGTACACACGCTCCTCAACCTCCTGCTTTTGCGTCGTCCACTTGTGCTTCATCTTGGAGAGGAGCGCGCCATGCACGATACGGTCGGGAAGCTCGTGCGAGCCCTCAAATGCAGAGTCAAAAAGTTTATCGAGAATGAGCGCACCAATCCCACCTACGGGCTCGTGCTCTTTCGTGCGCCGCTCAAACAGGTAGTCGGTGTCGGGAAACAGACCCAGTATTTTTTTCTCGATACGATGAATGCGTATATGCCCTTCAACCGCAAGCGCAATGAGTTCACCCGCAAGCTCGCTGTTTCCAAGCGACTCGTCGTACATGAGTCCCGCGACTGCGGACCCCATACCTTTGGGCGGCTCATACTCCGGCACAATGGTGCCTCGTCCCCGAGGGTCCCTCCCACGCGTGTACCAGAGGGTGAGCATAGTGAACAGTGCGATAAGCGGAAGGAGTATTGAGAATGCCACGCGCAGATAGTAGTAATCGAACCCCTCCCCACCGTCCCCAGAGAGCCGCAGGCCCGCACCGGAAATAGTACCCGTTGCAAACGCTATCGCGATCGTAATACCCTCGCGCGGACTGAGTGACTCCGGCACCATGGTGTAGACACCACGCCCGTCTCTATCCACAAAGCCCGAGCGCGCGCATCGCACGTTTGAGCCGCGCGGCCCTTTGTAGCACGCGCTACTTGTCGCCACCGCACCCTCGGGGATGAGCACCTCAACACTCACCACCTCCATGGGCACCTCCCAGGCATCCCCCGTCACATTCCAGTAGAACTCATCAAACTCATCGTGGAACAAAAACGGCCCCTCCACCTTGTAGGAGAGTTGATACGTGTTAATACCTGTGACTGTTTCGTTCGGCTCACCGACGCGTACCGTGAGCATGCCATCCTCACGAAGCTCCTTGACGTGCAACATATTCCCAAGTTGGTTGCGCGCCTCAATGTCACTCACATCTGCGATATAGCTCCCTCGTGCAAGGTTATAACGATAGGGAATGGTACGCTCTATACCATGCGCAGGAACATCACCAAAATCATAGACGATGGTCTCTGTCACACTTATTGTTGCGTCTTTGTGGATGAGAATCCCACTCTCAAAAGAACGAATTACATCTTCCGCACTCACCGCTGTGGGAGCTAACCCTATAAAAACGACACCAACAGAAAGCGCAAACAGACGTCTCGGTTTCCACATTGAAATATCATACCTTATATGCGACATGTTTCAGAACATCCTTCAATTTATTGAGGAGAACGTCAAATTCCTCGAACAAATGCATCGCAGATGCTCGCTTGATATGCTCAAGTCTCACCTTATCAACATAACGTAGCAGGCTTCAAAAATATCCATCTCGCCGATGCTATACACAAAAACCGCTGAGCGGCTTTTGTGTGGAATCATTTAGTCTTATCGACGTCCAGTGTCAGATGAACCACTCCCTCCTGAGTAATCACAACCATCTCGTGCCCAACACACCGCAGTACCTCCTCCTTCGGATCCATAGCAGCTCCAACGCCATCTCCACGGACTTGTTTCATGCCACTCGCTACCCCGATTTCCTGAGGCACAGGCCGCCGCTCCTGCGGGATAATCACAACCAGCATAATCGGTATTGTGCGCTGAACCACACTGACCACTCACCGGATTTGCCGGACGCCAGTTTGCACGACACGATACATCTGCACCCCCGTACGGACCATCGCAGGTCCACGTCCACCCACTTGGCCCTCCACCCGTAATGTTAATAGCGCCACCTACTGCACACAAGCCTGACGTTGGTTGCTGCCAAAACGTACCACCGTTTGCAGAACCACACACCGCCGTGGTGGGGGTTTGGCCTAGTGGAGCCCCTCCACACCTCATTGTGCAACATTCTATCGAAGCTGCCACATTACCACGACACTTTTGCGGATTGATACCCTTAAAAATTTCATGTGGCGCACAAGAAATCGCAGTATCAGAACAGCCAGTCCAACGACACGAGTCGTACGTACACGCCCCGCCGCCTCCGCCACCAATTTCGTTAATAGTCTTGCAGTTTCCCCCATTTTCATCGCAATATTTTGTCGCTCCAATGGCACCAGCGACATCTATTTTTAACGTCTCACCCGGTGCACCTATAACCGAACTCAAGGACCCTGACCCAAGAAGAAGACCACCATTTGCAATAGCCAACCCTACAACATTAGGTGAAATGCCTGAGTTGAGCAATAGGTTACCCGCCTTCTCTTGAAAACCAGCTCCAACGTTGAGTGGAGCAAGAACGTTACCCCCGGGAGGTGCTTGGGTAGGTGCACTCCAATCAGCAAGGAGATACGATGCACCCGCGCCGAACAAAAGTGTACCAAGTGCGATAACAAGAGTGCGGCTCATAGCACGCGCAGATGATTTTAGTGTACTCATAAATATTTTATTTGCTCAAATAGCTGGTAATTTTATATTTAATTACAACACCTTATGTAAACGACCAGATGTTTCCCGTGTCCTATCATAGCTTTATGGCGAGGGTTGCATTGATTTCCTAAGTTGTTCAAGCTCATTTTTACGCATCGCCTCTTCCCGAAGTGGTTCTTCCAAAAATTCCTTCACACTCTCAGTTTCTGCTTCAGACTTAGGTGCCCCTTCTATGGGCTCTTGCATGGAGCTACGCAGCTGAGTGAGCGTTTCTTCACTCATAGGTTCAGGCTCTGCAAGAGCTGGGGCCTCTTTTGAAAATTGGAAAGGATTATAATATTCTATGTAGAGGAATAAAAATAGACAAGCAAGGACAAACACCACTGCGCCAGATATAACAGTATTGCGGTTATTTTTATTATTTAGAGCACCTACTACATTGCTCAGAATCCCAGTTTCCATTCGTTCATGGTCACACAAATTAACAAGTGTGTCTACAAAAAAAAATGAGTTATGTGGATAAACACACGAATGCAATCAACAAGCGCTTAAACTAGTCGTTCACTTCTTACTCAGATAGTTTCCTCCAGACTACGCAATTAAATACTTTATGACACAAAAAATCCTGTGTATGGTATTCTCAGTATGGGGGTTGTACCTCAAATAGCACATAAATAAAAGCAGGTTGACTCTTGTACTGCTCTGAGCAAAACCTTTTATCCATATTTTGTACCGGACAGTGGGCATGAGAGGACTTGAACCTCCACGGGATTGCTCCCACTACGACCTGAACGTAGCGCGTCTACCAATTCCGCCACATGCCCATGCGCCTTTCGCCACATTGCCGCAGGTGCACCACCACAAGGTGGCACGGGTACCAATAGCACCGCCGTGGCGCAACGTGGCAAAGAATAGCACATTTTTTTCTTTCTTGCGCCGTCAGACTGTGCCAACTGTTGCGTCTCCACTTATATATCGGCACAATAAGGGTACTATGCAAAAAACACCGCTTCTATCTTTCTCTCTCATCGCTGTGGCGATGAGTCTGCTCATTGCTCCACACACACTTCGCGCGAATGAAATCAGCTACGGCTCACTCAAGGAGCAAAAAGGGTCCACCCTCCTCCTTGAGTACAAGGGACCTGCGGGCACGTACTACCACACCTGCGATGCGCTCACTCTAAAGTGTGGCAAAAAGCACACAACCCCGCCCGCACTTTTTCCGAAACTTGTGGGAGCGTCTGTGTACCCAAAGAGCGCGGATGGCACGCTCGCGGTGCGCGTAATGAACGTCGGTCAAAAGTTTTTCTATGTGCTCTACGACATATCAGGAAAAACTCCAAAGAAACGCGCCACCCTACCCTACAACAAAGGGGGTGCAACGGTTTCGTTTTCAAAAAACAATGATGCGGTACTTTTCAAGAATGGCCTCGCCTACACGCACTACGACATAGCAACAAAGAAATCGGTATCGATGACCCTCGCGCAAGAGCTCGCATTCCTCTCCGTGTCACCAAGCGCATCCTTCATCACGGGCTACAACTACGGTACACAGCGTCATGAATTGTGGGAGTTTGCGACAGGTAAGAAAATCGAGGGACCAAGTGCTATGCAGAGTTATCTAGAATTCTCGAAAGATGAGACACGGGTGGCTTTCCTGGAGGATGTGGACGGTTTTCGTACCGTTTTTGTGGGTCCCCGACCCAGCAATGGCACGAGCGACATCTCGCAGTATACCCAGCTCACCAAGCCGAAAACCGAGGTCGAGGATTACCTCTTCATCGGCTCCACCCTCTACTTCCTCGCCAACGTCGAGGGACCTCTCGCGTGGGACCTCTGGGGCTATGACGGCACGAAAACAAGAAAAATTGAGGATGACGTTTCGTACGGCGATTTCCTCAAAAGGGTAAAAACGGTAGACGGCTCCCATCTTGCCTACCAAAAAACAACGGGAAAAGTCACCAACGTGGTGCTTCTCTCCCCAAATCCTGGGGAAAAAATGGAACTTGCACCGGTCAAACCCTCACCCGCAAGTGACAAGGTCTCAAGCGAGGTGAAAGTGTACGGCAAACGCACGGGTGTACTCATGTCACCTGTTGGGGACAGTGGCGAGAAGCGCAACCTCTTTATCTGGATGCACGGAGGGCCGATGCGGCAGGTGGCAAATGGGTACCACCCGTACCTGTCTTACGCAGTCTACGACGAGCTTTTGGAGCGCTTAGCCGAAGGAGGAGCGTATGTCTATAAAATTGACTACACCGGCTCTACTGGCTACGGATCAGCGTTTAGAAAGGCGCTGGAAATGAAAGTCGGTGATGTGGAAATCAAAGACATCAAAAATGCGATCGCGGATATAAAAAAAGAGAAAAATATTGGCAAGGTGTACCTTATCGGCAATTCCTATGGCGGCTACATGGCACTCCGTGGCATCGTGGCGGATCCGAAAACGATTGACGGGGCGGTTTCAATCGCAGGTGTATCAGACTGGTACGGCCTTGTACAGCAGATACCCTCTTCTCCGTTCCGAGAGGTGTTCAAGGGCGTGCCCGACCTCCACAACCTCGATGAGTACAAAAAAGCATCGGTTTTCATAGGTATGGATAAACTCACTAAGGACGATAAGGTACTCGTGGTGTGGGGTGAGCAGGATTCTACCGTGCCCGTCTGGCAGAGCACAAAGTACCTTGAGTTTGCTAAAACACAAAAGGCAACGGTGGGCTCCCTCTCCTTCCCCGACGAAGATCACATTCTCCGTCAACGCAAGAACCTGGACGCACTGTGCAAGAAGGTGACGAGCTTTCTCGGGGTGAAGGCAGGGTGCAGCCTAGATTAATTTTGGTACAAATATTTTAAGTATCACTTGGTGCATGTCCAAGTCTCAAAGAGCATATCTTGTGATGGTAGGGGCACTGATCGCCCCATTCATATCTTTTTTGTTGAGCATGTTTGTGTTTTAAGTTGTTGATATTCAGAGGGACGCAGACGGATTCCACCAATGCTCATCGGAAATATTACACAACTTAAGTACCCCCCAAAGAGCTGTTTTCATTGCAGAATTGTTACTTTTAATCCTATCGTTCGTTGCCCCACCTTGTCTATTGGTGCTTGGGGTGGTGATGCTGCTTCAAGCACACACACCACACCGTACGCAACATGAAAGCGCAAGAACTAAGACCACGACACGTACGCTATGGTACGCAACATCAGTAAACGTACTAGTAATTTTCGGGGTCGCGTTACTCGACTGGAGCATGCGAGAGGTTATCATACTTTTCTGGATTGAAACTTTGATTATTGGAATCATGCAATGGCTGAAGCTGCTCGCCTCAAAAATATGGGTTGCGGTTGTCTCTCTACCATTGTATGGATTCTTTGTCGCGACGTGGTACGTTGGAGCAGTATTTACCATCCTCATACTCTCTGTAAATTCACGTACCGACTTGAAGCCGGGGAGTTTCAATGGTGACCTTCATGCTCTATTGTATGAACTCTCGTTTCCTATAGCACTCATAGTGGTCTCACACCTTGTTGAGTTCATACTAAACTTCATCGTAACTGGAAAACATAAATCATACCTGGAAGGTAAAATAAACTGGATTACATGGTTCCTCAATGTGCCAAGCCGGTTTGTGGTCATCGTGTGTACAGTTGCGTTGGGAATTATTTTCTCTATCTTTTTCCCGAACACACAGGCAGTTCTCTATATTTTTGTGCTCGGCAAACTTATCGTTGACGTACTGCACCAACGATATTCTCGCGGAAATTCAACCAACTAAGTTGATTTATTACATACTCCTTCGAAATGCCGTCCTTTGTGCGTGTGCTTGGAATCCAAGGACCTCTGTCTTACAAACGGCAGCAAGGGTGTCGCGAGGAAGCAAGCTTACTCATGACAGCCGAGCGAACCGTTTGTATGTGATCATACAGACGGGCGCGAGTGAGTACAGAAAACCACGTTCTTTCGAAATACCGTCCTTCGTGCGCGTGCTTGGAATCGGACCAAGGACCTCTGTCTTATCAGGACAGCGTTCTACCACTGAACTACACGCGCACGAAAGAAACTATACCGAAGAAAAAGAGCATGGTTTTCTGATGCGAGCGAGCGAACCGTTTGTATGATCCATATCAGGACAATGTTCTACAACTGAACTACACGCGCGGTAGCGGCTATCGTACCAAAAAATGGGCCAATTCTCAACTAAAAGCGATCGGCCCCATACGCCATGAAGTATTGTGCTCAATAAATAAACATACTACTGCGTAGCATGCCTGTTGAAGCCAACATTGACTCCTTTGTTTAGAATGCACTCTCTTTTGTTCCGTCCCCTGGCCTTGCGGCCATTCGTTCAAAATCCCTCCGGTCTTTCCCGGCGTCAGCACCGATTTAAAGCTCGTGTGCTTACTTTCTTGTCCTCGTACGAGGGACAAGAATCGACTCACTAAGTGTCGTACTGTCGTACGACACGTTCCAGTTGGAAGTAATCCACGAGCAGCTTCCGCTACCCGTGCCTTGTTACGACTTACGCCCTGTTACCGAACTTACCGTAGGCCCGAATGAATCGGGACGTCGGGTACTCCCGGCTCCCTTGCGTTGACGGGCGGTGAGTACAAGACTCGAGAACGTATTCACCGCAGTATAGCTGACCTGCGATTACTAGCGATTCCGACTTCATGTGGGCGAGTTGCAGCCCACAATCCGAACTGAGGATACCTTTCTTAGGATTTGCTCAGGGTTACCCCGTCGCTTCCCGTTGTAGTACCCATTGTAGCGCGCGTGCCGCCCAAGGCATCAGAGGGCAATACGGACCTGGCGTCATCCCCACCTTCCTCCCAAAAAGGGCAGTCTCGCCTGACACTTGTAACAGACGACAGGGGTTGCGTTCGTTGCCCGACTTAACGGTACAATTCAAACCACGAACTGACGACGGCCATGCAGCACCTGCCTAGCTGTCCGAAGAGGGCTCACGTTTCTGCGAGCTTTCAGCTAGGTTTCAAGCCTTGGTGAGGTTCTTCGCTTATCGACGAATTAAGCCGCACGCTCCACCGCTTGTGCGAGTCCCCGTCTATTCCTTTGAGTTTTAAGCTTGCGCTCGTACTACCCAGGCGCTTCACTTAACGCGTTAGCTTCGCCACGGAGAGGGTCGATACTCCCCATAGCTAGTGAAGATCGTTTAGGGCGTAGACTACCGGGGTCACGTTGTTACTGCGTACCAACGAATTCAAAATGCAAAATGCAAAAGTCAAAATGACAATGCAAAATGCAAAAGCTTCGTCGCCACACGATGTGAACATTTCTGCCACATTCTCTATGTCGCCATAGAGGTCGGACTATATCTTCACCCTGCACTTTCTGTTTTTGAGAAAGTGCAGGAGCTTGGCGTTTAGTCTCTGAGGGTTCTCCGAACGTAATCGGAGCCTTCCCTGCTGATTGTCTGGTGCCCTGTCATAGACAGAGCGCACTTGTTGGGTTTCCCCTTAAGTACACCAGAGTTTCCAGCATATAGCCAAGTTGCTTTTGCACATTGCTGTGCAATGAGACACTGTTCGCACTCGTCTCACTCCAACCGGAGTGAGCACTTGCGGTGTCACAAACATGTGCGGGAGGCGATGCGAACTTGAACAAGTTGCGGAGCAAAAACGGAGTGTCTGACCCAGCACTTTCTGTGTTTGAGAAAGTGCTGGGGAGTTGCCGTTTTTGCGATACGCAACGAGTATCAAGTTCGTTCGCCGGAGCACGGTTTGTGCAACGCGACGTGCGAACGTTTATCTAATCCCGTTCGCTACCTACGCTTTCGTGTCTCAGCGTCAGGAACGAGCCAGTGCACTGCCTTCGCCTTTGGTATTCCCCACGATATCAACGGATTTCACCCCTACACCGTGAGTTCTATGCACCTCTCTCGCCCTCGAGTTCTACCGTTTCCTCCGCAGTTCCGAGGTTGAGCCCCGGGCTTTAACAGAAGACTAATAGAACCGCCTACACACCCTTTACGCCCAGTGATTCCGGGTAACGCTCGAGGCATCCGTATGACCGCTCCTGCTGGCACGGAATTGGGAGCCTCTTATTCATGAGGTAACGTCAAAATTCCTCCCTCATAAAAGCAGTTTACGACCCGAAAGCCTTCATCCTGCACGCGGCGTCGCTCCGTCAGGCTTTCGCCCATTGCGGAATATTCTCGGCTGCAGCCTCCCGTAGGAGTATGGGCCGTGTCGCAGTCCCATCGGTGGGGGTCAGGCTCTCACCTCCCCTACGCGTCATAGCCTTGGTAGGCCATTACCCTACCAACTAGCTGATACGACGCAGGCCGCTCCCGGTCCGCGAAAGCTTTACCCGGCACTTTCCAAACTTCGTTGTACGCGCTTTCTCAAATGTCCGAGACCGGCTCCATAGTTCTTCAGAGCCGCTTCTCGTTCACGAGCATCTTGCTCATTGAGATATGCTTCGTAATAAACTAGATGCCATGGTTTATGTTTAGCTGTAAAGTCACGAGAAGCGCGCTCTGAATTATGATGTTTCAGCCGCTGTTTCAAGTCACTCGTAAAGCCAGTGTAGAGAAAGCGCGTTGATGCACCTTTCAATACATAGACATAATACATGGCAATATTCTAGCACAAAGACTAGAAAGTGCCGGGACCATCGGGAATTATCTAACCTTTCGGCTAGTTATGCCCGAGACCGGGGTACGTACCTACGTGTTACTACCTCGTCTGCCGTGGGTCTAAACCCACTCGACTTGCATGCCTTATCCACGCCGCCAGCGTTCACCCTGAGCCAGGATCAAACTCTAAACAATAACCGTTACCGAGGTCTTACGACCCTTCCACGGCTGTTTAAGTTGAACTCAAACAATAGTTAAGGAATCATTTTTTGAACTGTGTCGGTAGCCTATTGCTAGGCGTCCGACACGGACGGAACAAAAGAGAACACAATCTTTTTTGTTCCATGTGTTTGCATGTATGAAGTTGTCAATGACCCATCAAAAACTGCCCCTTCTTGGCAGTGGAACAAGTATACTTATCCCCAGCCCTCCGTCAAGGGCACTTAAAGGGTACCGTGCGGTATAGTAAGGAGTAATGAAGAAGACAGAAACCATCGTTATTTCAGTGGGTGGCTCGCTCATCGTTCCCAAAGAGCTTGATGTTGGATTCCTTAAGAAATTCAAACGTTTTGTGCTCGAAGAGGTTGCTCACGGGCGCCAATTCGCCATAATAACCGGTGGAGGTAAAACGGCGAGAAAATACCAGCAGGCTGCCGGGAAGGTCTCGAAACTTGCTCCTGATGACCTCGACTGGCTGGGACTCCACGCTACCCGTCTCAACGGCCATCTCCTACGCACCATATTCAGGGACATTGCCCATCCGGTAATGATTACGAACCCGGATGACGTGCTCGATGTCCCAAGGAGCGCAAAGCTTATCGTTGCCGCGGGGTATCGTCCTGGGGCGTCAACCGACTTGCGTGCAGTGCAGATAGCCGCACATCTACGCGCGGGAAAGGTCATTAACCTCTCAAACATAGACTACGCGTATACCAAAGACCCGAACAAATTCAAGGATGCGGAGAAGATAGTGACGGCCTCGTGGAGAGAGTTTCGCGCCCTCCTCCCTCCTAACTGGGATCCGGGCCTCAATGCCCCCTTCGACCCTGTTGCCGCGCGTGAAGCGGAACGGCTTGGCATTGAAGTCGCAATCATCAATGGTGCAAAACTCGGTGAGGTGCGGAAGTACCTCGAGGGGAAGACGTTTGTGGGGACGGTGGTGCGGTAGGTGAGTACCAAATCGGCTGTGCACTACATCTTGAAAAGCTGTGCATGCGTACCGATAGTAACTAATGTCAACACAAGAACGCTGTCATCTACCTGATACACAAGCAGTATGTCGGGTGCGATGTGACATTCGCGGAACAAACGCAAGTTGCCGGTAAGGTGGTGGTCTCGGAAACTCGCCGGTAACGTGTCGCCATTCGATAACGTTTGTATCGCTAACTTGAATTTTTCCGGCTTAAATCCTGGAAGTTCGCGGACCTTCTTTAATGACTTCTTGAAGCGTACGCTGTAATGAACCGTATACTTCATGGGTTACAATTCTAGGTCAGCAAACAACTTGTCCAGATTGTGGTACCCCTTGCCGGTTCGTTTTGCTTCCTCGGTTTCCTTCACCAGAGCCTGTTCTTGAGCAAGCGTAAAGCCGTTCTCGGTGCGCAAATCAATCGGAATACCCTGGCGATTTATCACATTCACAAGAAAGAGTTTCACCGCACTCGACATGTCGAGCCCCAGCGCTTCAAGCGTCTTCCGCGCCGCTCTCTTTGTCTTTGCATCAATACGTATTTGAATAGTATCTTGTGTGTTCATGGACCAAGTCTACTCCGTGTAATGACATTGTCAATAC
Organism: Minisyncoccota bacterium; assembly: GCA_041908795.1. Lineage (GTDB taxonomy): Bacteria > Patescibacteriota > Minisyncoccia > Phycocordibacterales > UBA12088 > CAYLHB01. The sequence continues at coordinate 29,796 of JAYRER010000023.1, forward strand.
GCTCGTTGTCCTAGCTTCCATGTGTTCCCGTGAGACAGTAGTCCCCGATACGACCGTATAACCTCCTCCCTCCTAACTAGGATCCGGGCCTCAATGCCCCCTTCGACCCTGTTGCCGCGCGTGAAGCGGAACGGCTTGGCATTGAGGTCGCAATCATCAATGGCGTCAAGCTCGGTGAGGTGCGGAAGTACCTTGAGGGGAAGACGTTTGTGGGGACAAAGGTATACACTGGTAGTATACTGACACCTTAGGTGTTTCTTAGAGAGGAGAGGTCAGTGGCAGACAATTGTTTTAGAGAACTGGAGAGACGGTTTGGATACCCGATGGGCGAGTTTAAGCCTATTGCATCTTTGCATCGAGATGGTTTGCTCGTAGTATCCGTAAAGGATACATCATGTAACGAAACGAACAACGTGATGCTCTTGTCGCTTCGACATGACAATCAAACAAAACAGGTGTGCGGCTTCTCAGTAGACGTACATTCAATAGCGCAGGACACCTCGACCATCAGGCTCCTCGTCAAAGCAATGTGGTTTGACATCGTTCATCCGCACACGAAATCACCAAATCTGCTTAGACGATTGCAGATGTACGCAATCGCAGCAAAACTGCTTTTGCAGTATCCCATTACACGAACTGTCCTCTAACGGTTTCTAGCAACTGCGCGCAGCGATCCCTGCGCGCAGTTTCTTACCAAGTAGTGGCCGCACGTAAACTGGTACGTAGTACCTGTTCAACTGCTCAAACCATGCTCCTGCATCTACACAATATTTAATACACATCCGCAAAAGAGCGTGGTTGTTTTGCACACTCACAGCCGCGTTCACGAGGAAACTGAATAAGAAAGTGTTGAGCGAACGCATCTTATTACACGTTTCCCTGCATCATGAGGCTGTGGGAATTCCGAGTGTTCCCATAAGGGCATCCACTGCGTGCACAAGATCTTCCACAGTACCGTTGTTCATGAGAGTATGATCCGCCGCACGCATGACCGCCGCCTTTTGCATGCCATGCGGGTCGGGGTCGTTCATTTCGAGCTCTTCGTGCCGTATGAATTCCTCGAATGAAATAAAATCACTTTCGGAGCCGCGTACGCGAATACGCTCGTAGCGCACGTGCACCTCTGCATCAACCGCAATGAGCGTCCCTCCGTAGTCATGGAGTGCTTCAACCTCCGCGAGCGCACGAAGCGAATCAACGACGACATGTGTCCATCCCTCCATGACCGCGCACTCATGGAATGTTCGCATGAGGTACGCATCCCCTTGCGCGCGGCGCAACTCATTTGCCTTCTGCCGCATACCCGCACGATCGATTTCTCGCCCCTCTTTGGTGAGCGCGTCCGTGAGGAGCGCGCGCGCCGAACAGTGCACGAAGCCGTAGCGGGCGGTGAGGTATTTCACCACCGTCCCCTTGCCCGCTCCATCCGTTCCGGTCATACCAAGGAGCACCATACGCTCCTACAACTTCTGCTCTGCCATGGGTCGCCGACTCTGCCATCGCTCGTAGTACACAAGGAGCGGCGCGGCAAGGAAGAGTGAGCTATACGCGCCCGCAACCACGCCGATTGCGAGCGTGAACGTGAATGCGCGAGTGGGCTCACCGCCAAAAATAAAAATGGCAAGTACGGCAAGAAGTGTGGTGACGGAAGTGTAGAGCGAGCGCACCCACGTTTGAGAGAGGGAGCGCCCCACAATTTCGGAAAACGACTCCTCAATACGCTTCTCTTCGTTCTCACGCAGGTTCTCACGCACACGATCAAATATAACAATGGTATCGTTCACGCTGTATCCGAGAATAGTGAGAAGTGCGGTCACAAAGAGTATATCGACCTCCGCACCAGCAACTACACCCAAAACCGCGAAAAATGCGGAGGGTACAAGGATGTCGTGCACAAGTGCAATAATGACAATCATTCCGTACACCCACGATGACACGGGTTTTGAAACATGACGAAAGGCGAACGCCACATATAAAATGATGAGGAGAATCACGATGCCAATAGCAACGAGTGCTTTACGAGACAACTCTTCACCAATAACCGGTCCAATGGTGGTGTGCCGCTTCTCGATAAGCGGAGCAGTTGCATCAAGCGAAAGAGCGGCAAGCGCGCTATCGTGCCCTGCGGGAGAAAGTTCGCGCGCGCGAACGAGGTACCCCAGCTCCCCTATGGCACGCAGTGAAAACGACTCCACGGCGGCCTCGACAAGAGCCTGTTCCACCGCACTTTTGTCCGGCCGCACGCCTTCGTACTCCACCTCGATGAGGGTGCCTCCCGTAAAGTCAATAGAAGGGCGCACCCCAAGAATGCCAATGAGTCCCGCACACACAACGAGGTAGATCCCTGAAGCAAAGAAAATATATTTACTGTAGCGCAGGAGGTTCATACGGTGGTGGTCTTTTGCGGTGGGATACGAAACAGCAATCTGGTGAGTGAGGATGACTCATGCGCTCCGAGGGAGAGCATGAGCACGCGAGTCACGGTAAGTGCACTAAACATTGAGACACAGATACCTATCGCAAGCGTGAACGCGAAGCCCTGCACACTTGACGTGCCTATCCAATAGAGCACCGCGGCCGAGAGCAGTCCCGTGAGATTACCATCACGAATAGGAAGCCATGCGCGGGCAAACCCTTCCGTGATGGCGTCTGTAAGCCCCTTCCCTGTACGGAGCTCATCACGCATGCGCTCAAAGATAAGAATGTTCGCGTCAACCGCCATACCGAGCGATAGAATAAACCCCGCGATGCCGGAGGCGGTCAGGGTGACCGGAATGAGCTGGTAGAGTGAGAGGTTCACGAGGAGGTAGAAAAGAAGCGCAAATGACGCAAAGAGCCCCGGCAAGCGGTACACGAGCACCAAAAACACCATAATGGCACCCATACCGATAGCACCGGCTATCGCACCCTTTTTGAGCGTCTCCGCGCCAAGCGTCGCGCCTACGGTATTCGTTGAAGCGAGCACGACAGGCACCGGGAGCGCGCCTATATTGAGGTTGCGCACAAGCTCGCGCGCCTCCTCGGGAGTGAAGTTTCCACTGATGACTGCGGTCCCACCCTCAATTGGCTCTCGTATCACCGGCTCGGAGATACTCACTCCATCGAGAAATATCGCGAGCTGACGACCGACATGTTCTTTCGTAATGGTGCCGAAAAGCGCTTTCCCCTCGTCATTGAAATTGACGTGAACGGTCGGCTCGTTCGGTATGCCCTGACCTGTGCCGTTTGCAAACACAAGCGCGGCATCCGCCACAAAGCGACCGGTGAGTCCCGTCTCTGCGTAACGCTCTTCGGTTGCGGTTGCCACTTCATTCGTCACGAGCTTAAACTCAAGCACAGGCGTTTTTCCAATCTGTGCCACCGCCTCTTCGATAGCATTCACGCCGGGAAGCTCTACGATGAGTCGCTCGGTCGAGGTGCCACCCGAGAGCGCGCTCGCCTTTTCCGTCTGAACCAATGGTTCGCCCACCCCAAACACATTCACCCGTCGTTCAATCACATCGCGCAGTGCCCGCATCGCTTCTGGGACATCCTCTTGTGGAAGCGTGCTCGTATCGGCTTCATAGATAAGCTGGGTGCCCCCTATAAGGTCGAGTCCGAAGTGGAACGGTCGTTGAGCGTCCTCGGCGTAATTCGATATAACGAACCAGCTGATAAGGCCCGCGAGTACCAATATCCAGAAAAGGCCTATCCTAGCTGAAAGCATGGTAGGAAAAGTATAGCTTTTTTTTATCACCATGCAACTTCCTCTGAAGTGCTAACGTGGTAGAACGTGCTCTTTTTGGCGTTTTTTGAGCATTGCGAGCGTGAGGAGATTTTCAAAAATTTTTACCACCGTAATGGGACCCAAGCCTCCGGGCACTGGTGAAAAAAGCGCGGCTCTCTTGGCACATGCTGTGTCGGCGTCACCCTTAAGCACTCCCTCCGCTTCACTGGTACCCGCATCAAGGACCAACGCACCCTCCTTGACCATATCGGGGGTAAGGAGTCCCGGTACGCCGGCGCCAAGGATAACGGCATCCGCCTCTCTTGCGAGCGACGCTACGTCGTCGCTATGCTTGTTTACGCTCGTGACAATGCCCCCTTGTTTTTTTGCCCAAATGGCCGCGGGCGCTCCTACAAGCCTTCCTTCCCCAACCACAAGCACCTTTCTCCCTGCGAGACGAAACCCATAGTGGTCCAGTATGGCCGCCATCGCACCCACCACCGGGGGATGAAATGGGAGAGCCCCTTCGCGGTATGTATCGAATGCGGTATGCCCCAGCACATCAACATCATGGCTCAACGGAAATAGTTTGAGTATCGGCTCAAGCTCAAATGAAGAAGCGAGTGGAAGTTGGAGCACGATGCCATCGTACTCACGAGTAGTCTTCATAATCAGATCAAGCAAATCTTCGGTGGTTGCAAAAAGCCCAGGTCGCACGATTTCCACCTTCACGTTAAGATCCTTGGCTGTTTTTTGTTTATACTCAATGAATTTTTTCACCGCGAGATTTTCCTCGGTCACGATAATGGCGAGCGAGAGCCGCCCCACTTCACTCATATGTTCCGCAAGCTCAGTGCGGACCTTGTCTGCAATTCCTCTCCCGTCTACAATAATACCCTCCATAGTAAGTACTCAATAGTAGCATCGTTTCGACAGCATAACCATCAAGGAAGTAGGACCTACCTCGTCACTTTATGTGAGATACGGTTCTTCCTCAGCTTTCGCTCGCTCTACGGTACGTCCGTAGCGACGCATTCCCATGAGAAGCCCCAATGCGAAGTACTCCGTCAGGAGATGCGAACCGCCGTATGACATGAGCGGCATTGTGGTGCCTGTAACAGGCAGAACCCCCACATTCATCCCGATATGAATGGAAGCATGTGCCATGAACCATGCAAGCACACCGAGCGCTGTGAGCGTCTCAAAATTTGTTGCACCGAAACGTGCAATAGAAAGCGTACGCCAAATAAGAATGCCGAAGAGTAACAATAGTACCAAGGTGCCGAGTACGCCCCACTCCTCAACGAATGCGGCAAATATGAAGTCAGTCTCAAACTCGGGAAGGAAATCAAGCTTCGATTGGCTCCCATACCCTATCCCCTTTCCAGTGAGTCCGCCTGAGCCGACCGCAATGACGGATTGGAGCGCGTTATACCCGGCGCCTTGGGTGTCCGCGAGTGGGTTGAGAAAAGTCATGATGCGCGTCTTTTGATACTCTTCGAACGCAGCAAACCAGAGCACTGATCCCGCAAGCCCCGCGACGAGAAAGACAAGTACCAGATGCTTTTTAGAGATCCCTGATACGAGCACCATGGAGAACCATATTGCGGCTATAATCACCGCAGAACCAAAGTCAGGTTCAAGAAAGAGAAGCACAAAGAAAAGCAACATGTACGTACCGGAAACAAGGATATGACGAATGTGTGCTATTTCCACATGTCGACGGGAGAAGTATTTGGCCAAAACGAGTACGAGCACGAACTGGGCAAGGTCTGCGGGTTGAAACGAGAGTATACCGAGGTCAAACCTGTTACGTGCACCTAACGTCATCTCACCAAAAAACAATACTAAAACCAACAGTGTGAGCACAAGCAGGTAGAGCGACACAAGCACGTTGGTACGACGCAAGAATCGCACATCCAAGGAAGCAGGAAGTACCATTGCACAAAATGACATCACTATCCATACGAGTTGACGTTCAAAATACTGGCTTTCAGGATTATGTGACTGCATCGTAATGAGCCCCGCGAGTGAAATGAGAAGTGAGGCACCCACGAGGAGCCAGTCAAGACGGGAAAGATAAGCACGCAACCCCATGCTAGAGCGTCGGTGAAGGAATCACGATTGCATCCTCCTGTGCAGGAGGCGCACGTGGCACTAGTTCAATTCTCCCCACCTCACGAGGAAACGAACGAGGCCATGTGAAAGTCACATTCGATCGTCCCCTTGAAAGCAGGAGCGGTACGATTGTCTCGCTCGCCGCCATGATGTTGTCGTCGGTATCAAATACGAGCGCTACCACCTCTATGTTACGCACCTCAAAAAATTCTCGGTTAACCACGGACGCCGTAATACGTGGAAGGAAAGTCTCTTGTGTGAGTGTGGGTTGCTCTATATCAAGATCGATTGGGATGCGCAACGCGTACCAAACAGGCTCGTTTTCAAATTCTATAAAAGCTCGTGCTACGTACTCACCGGAGATGTCTATGCCACCCTCAAAAATGGGCACTACGGGATCTCCGTGAATAAATATACCACCTTCCCGCTCAGCAATGAGCGTGTTCGCCTCGTTGTAGAGTTTGAAACGGTATGCAACACGATTCGTGTATGACTGTAGATTTGGGTTTTCCATATACGCGACAACACTCCAAAATCCGGGAGACACTTCGAGCGGCTGAACCCACTTGGTGAGAAGTCGCCTCGTCTCAGATATGCACCGCAGATCGCACACCCCACCACAATCTATCGCAAGTTCGTTCTGATTCATTTTTCCATCACCGCACGTAGGAGGCACATCGAGTAGCCACCACACAAATCCTCCTATCAGTAATACTACACACAGGAGTAACGCTCCGAGATACTCCACTTTTCTAGTTAACGACCATGAGACTAGCATCGTAGTCAGTATACAAAAAAAACCCCATCAGGGGGAGGTGTGATAATTTCCACCAAAATACCGCACTACGGTCCATCTCTATACCGGACATGTATTGTTTCAATGCTTTATGTTGGCGACTAGCTACTCTCCCGTTGCCAGTACCATCGCCACTACAGCGCTTAACTTCTGTGTTCGGAATGGGAACAGGTGTACCCGCTGCGTCGAGTCACCAACATAAAATCTTGAAACATACTCAAATACTATTCTTGAAGTCTTGGAAGTGGTGCCGGAAATCTACTTCCCGGCATCAAAAAGGGTGGCGGGGTGGGGATTAGGGGGGTTTGGCCCCACCCCGCCGTGATGCGTCAAACTTTCAGCTCACTTTTCAGCCATTTTCAGCCACAGTGGGAAACAGCTGGTGGCTATTGAGTCAGCCGCCTTGACGCACCACTTCCAAGACTTCAAGATTATTTATTTGTGCGGGTGCACAAAGAACAACTCAAAGGATGAGTGTGTTTGTGTTAGTTAAGCATACGCCTGTCCGATAGCGCTTGCGCGCGCACCAAGCACGTCTGGGTGTACCCAAAACGTCACATTGTCAGATTTCCCAACAGGAAACTCGACGAATTAGTACACCTCGGCTCAACACATCACTGTGCTTCCACCTGGTGCCTATCAACGTAATAGTCTCTTACGGGTCTCAATTGATGCCTATTCTTGGAGTTGGCTTCCCGCTTAGATGCTTTCAGCGGTTATCCGTTCCCGACATAGCTACCGAGCAGTGCAGCTGGCGCTACAGCTCGTACACCAGAGGTCAGTTCATCCCGGTCCTCTCGTCGCATATACGTTCCATTGTTTCCAATGGGGCAGACTATATCTTCACCCAACCGTAGCTGGGTGACGGCATGTTATGGGAACCATTGCGATATCCCCATCTTCACTTCAACATGTAGTCGAAGTTTCAGTCGTTACGGGGTCAAATCCAAGCTGTTTCAATAGCCCATCTCGCTTTCTTTTTCGATGCGCTGAATAATTTTCATTTTGCACCGACAAAGTCAAATCTACAAGTTTGCGTATTTGCATATCCGATAGCAGTGAATATTTGACTGAAGCCAACATATCACACGCCTCGATCATGGCAGCTACTTGCTTGTGTTTGAACCGCACATAGGGCGCAACTGTTTTGAGAATGTCACGTACTCTGGCAAAGCCATTGATACGCAACTCGGACATGCCATCGTTTCGTCTCGACACATATCCAATTCCCAACACCTCACGCATCCAATAGAGCGGTTGCTCATGGCGGGTGTCTTGATAGAGGCAAATAGTTGCCATAAAACGAAAGCCACGCGATGTGTCACTTCGTTTTTTGATCTGCAGCATTAAGCTGCCATCACCATCAAGAAAACCTGCCAGATATGCTATGTCACACTTGGATCGACTTCCCACGGTATTATCATATACCTTGTTCTGGTCCTCAAGCAAGTTGATTCGTACAGGACCGTACACAATTCAACTCTTAGCCCAGAGGGCACACAGACTTCACCGTTATAAGCCGCGTTGTCATCATGGATTACTCCATGAAGTAGCAATTTCTTACTAAGGACAAATCTCCTCAAGAATCGACGCCTACAGCAGATAGAGAACCAACCTGTCTCACGCATATGTTTCATTCGCACGTGTGCGAACTTCGCTCCCAATTACTTAGGAGTATCGGACTGTAATTTCTTCTCACTGCACAAGGTGCATTGAGAAGGTCGACGTTCAGTCTCTACGGGCCCCAGCACTTTCTAATAGTTCAAATCATGCGGACAGTACATAATCTAAAAATAGATCAGCAAGGTCCATGTGTTTTGCACTTCTAGAAAGTGCTGGGTTCCCTCGGTATTGTCCCTGCGCTCGTTGGTAATTAGTGCATGGATTTCACCGATACAAGTCGACGACGCACTTGTATGTCGCCACACAAGGCCGCCGTGTTGTTTCTACTCAATGTCTAAGCAAGGTCTTCCCTTGCCGCCGGGTTCAAACGGGTTCGGGTCGCAAGTTTTCTTGTAACCCAAACGGTTTGAACCCAGCTCACGTACCTCTTTAAATGGCGAACAGCCATACCCTTGGGACCTCATTGTTTGTTAACCTTGTCTTCCGACAAGGATCAGACTATGCCTTCACCGTATTCACACTGTCACCAATGTGAACCTTAGGTGCGAGCCGTATGATAGAATTCATTGTGATAATCCTATCTCACGACAGTACCAAACTACTGTCGATCAGTCGTTACAGGAGGTATATTCTTGGATCATGATCACATAGTTCAAACGACGGTTTTTGGACCGAAGGTTGAACCGAGACAATGCATCCGCCTTGCGAGCTACTCGCACAAGGTCGCCGCGACTCCTCACGGGAGTTGCGAGTATCGCTCGTGCAAGCACTACTTGCCTACGCTTCACATGTACAAACGGCTCGATGAGTGCAAGGAGCGTATCAACATGCTGTTGATCGCGCACAATCCACTCATGGGTCGTGCGATTTTTTCGCACATACCCTATACCGTACGTATCTGTGAGCCATGAAACCGGTTTTTTATCACGTTGTGTGATTTTTACAGTTACACGGACACGGAAGCCGTATTTTTTCTCTTTATGACGTTCAATGGTTGCCATAATGGCACCATCACCATCAATAAATCCGGCAAGATAGGCTCTTTGGGCTTCAGAAAATACCTTTCCCACGACGTTAGCTGGCATACACGCAGTGTACCTGGGACCTCATTGGTACCCAAGCGTACTATTGTGTATACGTAAGCCTTCGACGTTTTGGACTCGTATCTTACCCGTACGTTTCCATACGGGAGAGAAGGTAAGTTTTCTCCAGCCCCAGGATGAGGTGAGCCGACATCGAGGTGCCGAACTCCGCCGTCGCTATGGACGCTTGGGCGGAACTAGCCTGTTATCCCCGGGGTAACTTTTATCCGTTAATCTCTGGCCGCGTCTAATGCGTACCATCGGTTCACTAGGTTCTGCTTTCGCACCTGCTCGACACGTACGTCTTGCAGTCAAGCCAGCTTATGCCCTTACACTATCGGCACGGTTTCCATTCGCGCCTAGCTGACCTTTGAACCCCTCCGTTACTTTTTAGGAGGGTACCGCCCCAGTAAAACTGCCTGCCACGCACTGTTCCTCACGGGTTTTGCCCGTGCAGGTTAGAATTTGCACACGTACAGAGTGGTATTTCACTGACGACTCCACAACCCCCAAGAGGGCCGCTTCAAAGTCTCCCACCTATGCTACGCAGTAAGCACGCAAACCCAATACGAAGCTGCAGTAAAGCTCCACGGGGTCTTTCTGTCTAGCTGCAGGTAACCGGCATCTTCACCGGTATTGCGTTTTCACCGAGCCACTCCCCGAGACAGTTGCCCAATCGTTACACCATTCGTGCGCGTCGGAACTTACCCGACAAGGAATTGCGCTACCTTAGGACGATTATAGTTATCGCCGACATTGACCAGGGCTTACAGCGCCCAGCTTAAGCACATTCTATGCACAACAGTATCGCTTACGAACTTTGTTGAGGGGCGAAGTTGGTTCGCCCTTTTTATTCTTTCTAAGACCATCGTTCGATGATCTCGTGTATCTTTTTTTCCAACCAAGGCCGCATCGCAAACACTCCAACGACAAAGGTTAGGAAAAGCAACGGGTACACATCATTCATCTTTACTTCCCCTCATACACATAATTCCTCAACAAAGTCCGCAAGCGGGTATTGCGCACACAATGTGCCTAAACCAGCACTGGTTGACCTTCTGGCATTGGTCAGGTGTCACCCCCTATACATCCTCTTACGAGTTCGCAGGGAGCTGTGTTTTTGGTAAACAGTCGTCAGGCAAACTTTCGCTGCGCCCGGCACATCGCACTACGTGCGATGTGATATCAAAGTTCAAATATCAAAAGGCAAAAGTACGGTGTCGCTGTCGCGACGACTTTTACATTTTGACCTACAATTTTGATTCTTGCATTTTGATTTTTGACATCGGCTCATCACATGCAATGTGATGTGCCGGGAGGCCTTATCCCTAAGTTACGGCCGCTTTTTTGCCGAGTTCCTTGGGGAGCTATCACTCGTTCGTCTTGGTCTTCTCGACCTTCCCACCTGTGTCGGTTTGCGGTACGGACTCTCTATAGCTAGAGCTTAGAAGATTTTCTTGGAAGCGCGCTCCTTCAAATTGTCGTTGGGCGAACCCGCCAACTTTCCGCTCCGCTTGGAATCAGCATTAAAGCAAGGTGCCCGGATTTACCTAAGCACCGTCCTCACGGCACGGACGACAAGCCAATAAGTCGCTTGAAGTACAGCCCTCCGTCCCTCCATCGCACTATAAAGAGGTGATGGAATATTAACCATCTGTCCATCGCCTCCCCCTTTCGGGATCGGCTTAGGCCCGACTAACCCTTGGCTGATCATCATGGCCAAGGAAACCTTGGGATTTCGACGTGCGGGGATTTCACCCGCATTGCGGTTACTCGCTCCGGCATTCTCACTTCCGTACGCTCCACCATGGGTTTCCCTTTTGGCTTCACAGCAGAACGGAACGCTCTCCTACCACGCCGCTCGCATCTCGCTGCGCTCAAAGCTTCACGTAAATTCAAAACTCAAAATGCAAAGGTCAAAATGACAATGCAAAAAATCAAAGGTCTTTTGCTAATGAACTCTAATGGTCGGCCAAGTCACGAGAATTGGCCAAAGTATTGGTGGATCCGACAGGATTGCGTACCTGTGACCTCTTGGATACCATCCAAGCGCTCTAATGAATGCACGTGTGCACCACCCGCATTCACCTACTGAGCTACGGACCCTTAGAATTCAAGAGCGGGAATTTTAATTTTTTAAGTTGCACTTTTGATTTTTGCGATTTGATTTTTGAATTTGTGTTGCTTCGAATACAATGAGATGCGAACGACATCCGCAGTTTCGGTACCATGCTTAGCCCCGATCATCTTCGGCGCAGAGTCTCTAGATCAGTGAGCTGTTACGCTTTCTTTGAATGGTGGCTGCTTCTAAGCCAACATCCTGATTGTCACAGAAACTCCACCTCCTTAGTTTGCTACTTAGCATGGATTTAGGGACCTTAACTGGCGGTCTGGGCTGTTTCCCTTTTGACCAATGGAGCTTAGCCCCCACAGTCTGACTGCCATACTTTTGACCTCTGGTATTCGGAGTTTGATAGGTCTGACGAGATTGCTCCCTATTCAGACCTTCCAGTGCTCTACCCCCAAAGGGAACATATGACGCTAGCCCTAAAGCTATTTCGGAGAGAACCAGCTATTACGAGGTTCGATTAGCTTTTCACTCCTTACCACAAGTCATCCGATCGTGTCGCACTGCGAACCGGTTCGGGCCTCCACGGCCTGTTACAGCCGCTTCACCCTGCTCATGGTAAGCTCACCTCGATTCGGGTCTTACGCGCGCGACTGAATCGCCCTATTCAGACTCGCTTTCGCTGCGGCTCCGGGGGTCGCCCCTTAGCCATAGCCACGTGCGTAAACTCGCCGGATCATTCTTCAATAGGCACGCCGTCACCCGTCACTTTCTAAGACTCCAATATTCGCAAACTTTCGAGACATCTCGTGCACTCAAACATTTGCAATACGTTCGAGTTCTAGAAAGTGACGGGCTCCGACTCCTTGTAAGCATACGGTTTCAGTTCTATTTCACTCCCCTCCCGGGGTTCTTTTCACCTTTCCCTCACGGTACTAGTTCACTATCGGTCTTGAAGAGTATTTAGCCTTGGGTGTTAGTCCACCCGGATTCACGCAGGCTATTCATGTCCCGCGCTACTCAGGAACGGTAGCAAGAGAGACGTGTTTGTTTTCGCGTACGGGGCTGTTACCCGCTGGGGCCGCCCTTTCCAGAGCGTTCCGCTAACAAACACATTTTATGACTCTCCTCGTTGCCGACACTACCGCCCTACAACCCCCATGCGCTCCGCTCGCACCACGCGCTCGCTCGCTAAACTCAAAAGTTAAAAGGGGAAATTCAAAAGTATGGCGTCGCTTTCGCAATCAAAATTATTGCAAATTCCGCAACGCGGAATTTGACCGCACTTTTGCATTTTTATTTTTCACTTTTGATATTTGCGAGTGTGCGCAGCGTAAGCGGAGCACACGAGTTTGGGCTTCTTCCGTTTCGCTCGCCGCTACTAAGGAAATACCGGGATTTTTTACCGTACCGGCAAAAAAATGCCGTCACGGCAAAAAATCCGTTATTGGTTTCTTTTCCACCAGGTACTAAGATGTTTCAATTCCCTGGGTTTGCTCCCGGCACTTTCTAAAAATCTGACGTTCCCAGACACACACAAGGCACCACAGCCATCATGTTTTGTCTGCAAAAATACCGATTCTTAGAAAGTGCCGGGTCCTTGAGGTTTGCTCAAGGGGGTTTCCCCATTCGGAGATCTCCGGATCAAAGGTTGCTAGACACCTCCCCGAAGCTTATCGCAGTCGTACCACGTCCTTCATCGCCTCTTCAAGCCAAGGCATCCACCGTATGCCCTTAGATTTCCTGTCGGGAAATCTAACAATTGTCGAATCCACGATACCGCCTCAATACCCGCAAAGGTATCGCATTGGACGCACGACCACCACCGCATTGGGGTCTTTACTTCAGTGGAATTCAACTTGTATCCGGTGCGCTAAACGCTAACGCTACCGGACAGGTGTATGCTTTTTGCCCAGGAGCACCCCTGCTCCCGGGACTTACCCGCGTCCCGCACTAGGCACTTTCGCACCTACCGGGACCTATGTGATTGTCAACGTTCCGCCCTCCAGCCGCTTAAGTCATTCCGTCTCCGTTTCAACCCACATCATTGCCTGTGGAGTGTACCGAGAAAGAATGTTGATTGGTAAAGAAAAAACCGCTTGCGCGGTCTGCGTAGCCCCACACGTACAACGGCTAGCCGACCCGCGTTTGCTGTGAGCTGATAACACCCTTCATAAGGTAGAGACAGTATACGCACCGAAATCTCCTTGTCAAATGTGGCTTTGTTGAAACAAAAAATGGAGAGGACGCGACGTTTCCTGCCCAAAATGTCCCGTGGTGTACCGAAAACAATCCTATACTGTGGAAAAGCTGTGGAGACTACGAGGTGTGGAGCCGGTCGAGAATAAGCTCATGCGGAAAATCGAGCACCTCGCGCACCAATCTGTCCTGCACACGACGTCGAAACACAAAATCCTCCGACGTGAGTGTAGCATAGCGCAGCTCTTTTCCAAGCTCCGCTTCGAACTGACGCATTGATGTCGCGAGGGCGAGCGAGTCAATTTTTTCTCCGACAATAAGGAGATCGAGACTGCTCTCACTACTCTGCGCAAAGAGACCGCTCGTCACAACAAGGCGCAACTGCCCCACGCCCTTGAGGCGCTTGAGTATTTCATCATTTGTAGGCAGGAGTGTGTCCGTAAGAAACGAGCGAAGCGGGGTGACGTATGGATACCGCATTTCTAGCATCCATCCTGCCGCTCGCCGCCTCTTTGGGATCCCCTTGCTGTCCACTCCCACCTCTTTGAAAAACTCGCGTTTGCGCAACACCCCCGCCCTACCGAGCGCAGCAAGCTCTCTTGTGGCGCTCTCGGGTGAAATACGAAGTCGCTTTACCACGTCATCTCTGTCTGTCACAAGTTCAGGGTTAAAACAAAAAAGGCGAAGGATCTTCACTCTAGCAGGGGAGCCAAATAGCTTTGCAAGCTCTCGCATGTGCGAGACAGTATACGGCCTCACCAGAGCCCGCACCACTTGTGCGAAGCCCCGGATGTTGTTTTATCCGGGGCTTTGTAGGATGTAATAGCACAGGGAGTACAGAAGCGTGCCTGTTCCGAGAGCTAGCAACAGGTATGAGATAATTTTTGCCAAATTGTCTTCATTCGTATCTTCGTGGTCATTGTCCACAAGTAAACTCCCTCAGTTCCCCTTGGACGGTTTTGTACCCACTACTCCCTACACGACCAAGACATCTCTGTCAATACACAAAAACAGCGCCATGCGCTGTTTTTGTGGTTAGGTAGAAAAAATCTTACTTTAAGGTAACCTTTCCTCCAGCTTCTTCTACTTTCTTTTTCAACTCTTCCGCTTCTTCCTTTTGTACATTCTCCTTGAGCACGGATGGTGCGCCATCGACGAGATCTTTCGCCTCCTTAAGGCCAAGGCCCATCACTTCCTTCACCACTTTGATGACCGCAATCTTCTGCGCGCCACCGTCGGTGAGCTCGACGGTAAATGTTGATTTCTCCTCCTCTGCGGCCGCACCTGCGCCCGCACCGGGAGCCGCCATAGCGACCGCTGCGGCGGAAACGCCGAAACGCTTCTCGAGTGCTTTCACGAGCTCATGGAGCTCAAGCACACTCATTGCTTCCACCTGCTCAACGAGTGCCTTGAACTTGAGAGGCACCTCCGCCTTCTCCTCTTCCACGGGGACGGTGTCCACCTTTACCTCTTCAGTAGCCGGAGTCATCTCCACTACGTCTTGCTGTGTTGTGTCATCTGCCATAGTAGTAACTGTTAGGTTCTGTATCTTTATAATTTCCTACGCCTCGCGCTTCGCCGCGTACTGGTCGAGCACGATGGCAAACCGCTGGATGGGCGAGTTGATGAGATTCACAAACATGCCGTAGAGCTGGTGGCGCGACGGAATGGTCGCGATCTCGGTCATCTCCGCGGCATCCATGAACTTGCCATCGAATACACCACCGAGAATAAGCACCTGCTCCTTCTTGGTCTTTGCGTACTCGTTCACTTCCCTCGCTGGTGTAATGAGATCATCGCCCCACACGAGTGCCACCTCACCCGGAATCTCCGGCATAGTGCCTTCGAGCCCTAGCTGTGAGAGTGCTTTGCGTATAAGTGTTTTTTTCGCAACGTAGTACGACACGCGCTCCGCACGGAGCTTGCGCCGCAACTCCTCCGTGTCTTTCACTGTGAGTTTGCGAAAACCAACGAATACCATCGACTGCGCCGATCTAGCACCCTTTTCGAGTGTGTCGAGTATCTCAACTTTTTTTTGCTTGGTAACTGCCATGTATAGATCTTGTTAGTAATCGAGCAACGCGAGATTGCGTTACAAGATCATCATCCGGCACTTTTCATTACAGAAGCATCTTCAACCCAAAACAGTCCGTGTGTCTCTGCGCTGGTTGAAAACGACATTCTCACAAGAAGTGCCGGGTTGTGAAGAACATAGTCGTTGTCGCTCCTTGTTCTTCTACAAAAAATGGCTCGTAAGAGCCGCCGAAGCTGTCTGCCTTCGACCAAAGCAGTACAGTGAGTTACCTCTCGGCAGGGTTTACGCTCGCTTGTGGCGGGCACCTGCTGTCTTCGGGGCTATGAGTGGGAGTATACGGGAGAAATGGGAAATGTCAAAAATACTATCCGCTGCTCTCAACTTTGAACTGCACGGTAGTATAGGTACATATGTACACACACATCGATATACGCGAGCGAGAGCGCATAGGTCTCCTGCTCGCAGGGCGCAGTAATGTTACCCACATTGCACGAGTGTTGGGACGGCACA
>JAYRER010000024.1:0-9250 GCA_041908795.1 Minisyncoccota bacterium
AGCTTCTTTTGAAGCGTGCCCGTCGCTACAATTTTTATTTTTGGAAGCTTACCTCCACGTGCAGTCGCAAGACCCGCCTCAACAAGCATTCGCGGGGTCACGCGCGCACCCAGTTCACACGCTCGCTCGAGTGCACGCAATGATACCGCCACCGCATCCCTCCTACCTTTGTTTACCGTACGACCACGATTCTTGCCATACCCACGTCGTTTTGGAATACGCTTGAGGATATCTCGTTCTTCCGGACGTAGTTTTCTTCCGGCACGAGCCTTCTGGCCTTTCGTACCTCGTCCCGACGTTTTGCCGCGCACGCCGCCACGTCCGACACGTCGCTTCCTGGTACTCCCGCTGTTTCGTGTGAGTGTATTGAGTTGCATACAATAATTCTACTAACTATACAGTCGCTACTGGTACCTCCACAGCTCTTCGCTTGTGTGCAGGACGAAGCTTTGAAAGTGCGGCAACTGCGGCACGGGCGTTGTTAAGGCGATTCTTACTGCGCGAAATCACTTTCGCTGAGACGTGTTTTACGCCTGCAAGCTCGAGTACAGTTCGCACCGCACTCCCCGCCTTGAGTCCCTTACCGGGCGCAGGACGCATTGTGAGCTGTGTCGCCGCATACTTCGCGTATGTTTCGGAAGGAATACTCCCCCCTTTGGTAATGGGTACACGAACGAGGTGTTTTTTAGCATCCTGCATTGCCTTCTCAATTGCCTGTGCCGTATCCCCCGCCTTACCCAACCCCACACCAACTGAACCCTTGCCGTTGCCGATGACAAGCGCAACAGAGAAATTAAAACGACGGCCGCCTGCAACCACACGCGTCACTCGACGGATACTCACTATCTTGTGATCGTACTCACTGCGTTGCCTAGGTTCACGTACGGCACGTACGGGACGACGCCTGCGGTCTTCTCGTCCCTTGCCGCCCGCCTCTTTTTGCTCAATTGCTGATGAAGTGTGTGGTGTAGTCATGGTGATTATTACAATTGAAGTCCTCCCTCACGCGCGCCGTCCGCCAAATCTGCGACAGCCCCCGTGTAGAGAAATCCTCCCCTATCGAACACCACGCGAGTAATACCGAGCTCAGCCGCTCTCTTGGCAAGTGCGGCACCGGTCGCGCGAGCTTTCGCTCGTGCGCCTTCTCCCGTTACCGCACGTGTATCACACGACGCAAGTGTAATCCCTTTACTGTCATCGATAAGTTGGGCATAAAGTGCACGATTTGAACGGAACACCGCGAGCCTAGGACACGATGGGGTGCCCGCCACTTTCGCCCGTATGCGACGGTGACGACACACTCTCTTTTCCTGTTTTTCTTGTGACTTGTTCATAGTGTGATACGTAAGGCCTATTTGGACGCCTTCTTGCCCTGCTTACGCAAGATAATCTCGCCAGCATACCGAAATCCCTTGCCTTTATATGGTTCGGGAGGCTTCACCTTGCGAATGTTCGCCGCAAACTGGCCCACCGCCTCCTTGTCCGCACCCTTTACCGTTGTCTCGTTCTTTTCCACCGTCACACTTAGACCCTTCGGGATAGGGAGCTTCACAGGGTGACTGAATCCAACATTGAGTACCACGTCACTACCTTGTACCGCGATGCGGTAGCCAACTCCTTCCAAAATGAGCTTCTTTTCATACGGAGTTATCACTCCTTTAAGCATATTGCGTACGTGAGACGCGTAGGTACCCCAAAGCGACTTCGCAAGCTTAGTATTGTTGACCGGTGCAACTGTCACCTCACCATCAGTGACGTGTATGGTGACAAATGAGTGTATATGCTTCGAGAGCTCGCCCCCGGGGCCCTTCACCGTGAGTACGCCATGAGCCGTCGTGACCTCGGTCTTCGCTGGTATGGGTATTGCTCGTTTTCCTATTCTACTCATAGTGGTGAAAATATTGTCTTCTTTCAAACTTACCAAATCTCAAAAAGGAGCTCCCCTCCAACGTTTTCCTTTTTTGCCTCCTCTCCGAGAAGAATCCCTTTCGGAGTTGAGACTATGAGAGCCCCCTGCCCACCACGCACTGCGTACATCTCACCGGCGCCCGCATAGCGCCTGCACCCCGGTTTTGACACTCGACGAACATCGGTCACCCGCATACGTCCACTTTCGGTCATACTAAGCGTGAGCTCAAGCATTTTCCTTCCCTTCTTACCACGCTTCGCCACCTCGCGCAGGTATCCCTTACTCTTAAGTTTTTCAGCGATTGCGAGACGCACCTTCGACTGCGGCACCAACACCGTCTCGCGCCCGGCGAGCGCGGCGTTCTTGATACGAATAATCATGTCAGAAACGGTGTCCATACTATATTACCAAGATGATTTCTTAATACCGGGAATTTGGCCCTCGTTCGCGAGCTCCCTGAAGCATATACGACAGAGGTCAAAGTCGCGCATGAATCCGTGTTTGCGCCCACAGCGGAAACACCGATTCACCGCCCTTGAGGTGAACTTCGGTGTTTTCTTTGAACGTGCGATAACTGATTTTTTTGCCATACGTTACAAACGCTCGGTACGAGTTGGCGCATAGTAGCAGTATCGGTACAGCGTGTCAACGACAACGCTCCGACGTACCACTATCGCTCCCGCAAGGGTACTCCCATGTGCCGGAAAAACGCTTCTGCCTCATCACGGCTTCCGGCCGACGTGACGAGGGTAATGGCAAACCCGAAAATATCCCTCTGTTCTTCGTCTGAAGTCTCGGGGAAGATTGTGTGCTCGGTAATACCGATGGTGAGGTTTCCGAGCTCGTCGATCGCGGAGGGCTTAAGCCCGCGGAAGTCGCGTGTTCGCGGAAATGCGATATGAACAAGCTTTTCAAAAAAGTCCTGCATCTTGACACCGCGAAGGGTTATCTGGTAGCCCACCACGTCCCCTTGGCGAATCTTGAACGACGCAATTGACTTCTTTGCACCGCGAGGCGCCGCCTTTTGACCGGTAATCTTTGCAAGCCGGTCTTGAATGAGTTCAATTTTCTTAGGATCCGACACTTTTCCCACACCCGTCGAAATCACTATTTTTTCGAGTTTCGGTGCCTGCATCGTGTTGGTGTACCCAAAACGATCCTTGAGTGCTTCGTACACCGCCTTTTTCCGTTCATTAAAAGTAGTCATAGTTGTGGGTTACGAGAGATGTGCTCCGCTCTTTTTTGCAACACGTACAAGTTTTTCCTTTGCACCAAGTGTTTTTCCCACACGTGTACGTTTGCCGCTCTTTGGATCAATGAGCATGACATTCGACACGTGGATGGGGGCAGATTGCTTGACTATTCCACCGCCCTGCTTTGTTTGTTTGTTAGTCTTGAGGTGACGCGTCTTTTGATTCAATCCTTCAATAACCACTCGCTCCTCACGTGGTAGGGCACGCGAAACCTTGCCGGTTTTCCCCCGATCTTTGCCTGCAATTACCAGCACATTGTCTCCTTTCTTGATACGCATAGTGTGTAAAAATACTAAACCACCTCCGGCGCTAGCGAAGCTATTTTTTGATAACCTTTCTCTACAAGCTCACGCGGGATAGGACCAAAAATACGATTCGCCTTCGGCTCCTTCTTACCTTTGTCGACAATAACCACCGCATTGTCGTCAAACCGTACATACGAGCCATCCTTCCTTCGAAACGGTTGCGTTTGACGCACAACGACTGCTTGGAGTACATCCTTTTTCTTGACCTGCTTTCGGGGTTCCGCCACCTGTACCGAGAGCACCACAAGGTCGCCAATACGCGCGTAGTGCTTCTTACTCCCACCGAGCACCTTGAACACGCGCCCTATCTTTGCGCCAGTGTTATCGGCAATTTTCACGATGGAACGAGGTTGGATCATGGTACTAAACGATAGCGAAATGTTTCGTTTTGCTCAATGGCCGACACTCGCGGATCTCTACCTTGTCACCTTCCGCCTTGGTGTTGCCCGGGTCATGCACATGATACCTCTTCACACGACGGATGAACTTACGGTACTTAGGATGCGCCACAAAACGTGTCACCGCTACCACCGCCGTATCCTTCATTTTGGTGGACACAACGGTCCCCACGAGTGTTTTGCCACCCTTCTTACTATCCTTATTCTCTCTTTGTGTGTGTGTTGTCATACTATCCATTTCTATTTTGTCACTTGTTTACGTGCCACTGTCTCCGTAAGTACTCGCGCGATTTCCTTTTTGAGCCGGGCGCCCTCTT
Organism: Minisyncoccota bacterium; assembly: GCA_041908795.1. Lineage (GTDB taxonomy): Bacteria > Patescibacteriota > Minisyncoccia > Phycocordibacterales > UBA12088 > CAYLHB01. The sequence goes on from JAYRER010000024.1 coordinate 4,183, forward strand.
TCGTATTTCTCACTCGACTCCCCGCCGCACTGAATCGGAACTCCCGCAGGCTCGTGCGCTTCTCGGCAAGGAGCTTCACGAGGTCCGCATCAGTCTTTTTCTTCAACTCCTCTTTGTTCTTCATAGAAGTGGGTGACATTGTATACCACGTCGCACGTTTCTCTGCAATTTAGCCACGGACCACGAAACGCGTCTTTACCGGAAGCTTCGCGCCCGCCTTACGCAGGGCCTCGCGCGCTACCGCCTCGCTCGTTCCGTCAACTTCAAAGAGTACACGACCGGGGAGGACGGGCGCCTCGTAACGCTCCACGTCGCCCTTCCCTTTACCCATACCCACTTCGGCAGCTTTCTGCGTGAATGGACGGTCGGGAAATACGCGTATCCACGTGCGACCGTTCTTGCCAAGTGCACGGCTTATTGTGCGCCGCGCCGCTTCAATTTGGTTGCTTGTGAGCCGTCCCTGCTCAAGCGATTTGAGACCAAACGCACCAAAAGAGACCTCCGTACCTCGGGTGGCATTGTGGCGATACTGTATGCCGTCTCGGCCCCTTTGCCATTTGCGATATTTCACTTTTTTCGGAAACAACATAATGGTTGGTTAACGTTTCTGGGTGGTATCGGCCTCAAAAATCTCTCCCTTGTAAATCCATACCTTGACACCTACAAGCCCCGAGTACGGCATGTAGGCCTCAGCACGCGCAAAGTCGACATCAGCACGCAAGGTTTGGAGCGGCACGCGACCCTTCTTAATCTCTTCGCTCCGCGCCATCTCGCTCCCGCCCACACGGCCCGCGATACCTATGCGTACACCTTTCACTTCACGGTTCGCCATCACCTTGTCCACAGATTGCTTTAGTACGCGCCTAAAAGGCATGCGCTTTTCAAGACCCTCCGCCACCATCTCGGCCACTATTTGTGCACTCGTCTCGGGATTCTTTACCTCTTCGATGTCGAGTTTGAGCTCGGGGAGCTCGGAGAGTTTCATACGCATGAGCTTGCTCTGGAGCTCCTTACGCACCTTCACCACCCCCTCTCCCGAACGGCCAATGATGAGACCGGGACGAGCAGTGCGCACAATGATGCGGAGCACGTTGTTGTGACGCTCTATCTCAATCGAGTCAACAAACATACCCTTGAGACGCTTCTTCAACCACTCGCGTAAGAGTGTATCCGTACGAAGGTACTCGCGGTACCGCTTGTCGTCACGTACGAACCAACGGCTCTTCCAGTCGCGAAGAATACCGAGTCGGTGAGCGTAAGGATGTACAACGTGGGTCATAGGTTAGTTCAAAATGGAAAAATCAAACATTAATATTATTCGGATTTATTTTTCGTAGTACGAGATTTTACGGTCTTTCGTACTACTTTTGTCTCCGCATTCGTCGCCACCGGAGCGGGCTTCGTGATTGCCTTCTGCGCACCTCCCACCACCTCGCGAAGGGCAAGCTTCACATGACTGCTCTCACGATGTATCGGTGCGGCGCGACCATATGCACGAGGCATAAAGCGCACAAAGGTCTTACCCTTATCAACGGTAATGGTCGCTACCTCAAGATCGGCTTCGGAGAGTGTGCTCTTGATTTGTCGTGCATTTGCGACCGCACTCCTCAAAAGCTTTGTCATGGGGAGCGCAGCCTTCTTTGGCATCACCGAAAGGTCATCTAACGCACGTTGGACATTCTTTCCACGTAGGGTATCCGCAACAATACGGACTTTCCGTGGTGCCTGACGATGGTTGGTGAGCGACGCTTTCATACTACTGCACATTATTTTTTCTTACCTGCAGGAGCCGCGGCCGCAGTCTTCGCGGCCTTCGCCGCCGCTATTTCTGCATCCTTTTTCTTCTGCTCAAGCTCCTTCTGGATCTTACCGCCGTGGCGAATGAACTTGGTGGTAGGGGAAAACTCACCGAGCTTATGCCCCACCATCTCTTCGGTCGCCAACACCTCGATGTGGTTCTTGCCGTTGTGGACACCGAACGTAAAACCCACCATTTCGGGTGAGATGGTGCAGGCGCGCGACCACGTCTTAATGACCCCGGTGTCCTGGGGCCGCTTTCCCACGATCTTTTTCAAGACACGCGGGTCTACGTAGGGTCCTTTTTTAAGCGATCGGCTCATAGTGTAAACAAAACGCCCGCAAAGGAGCGTGCGCGTATGGTACGCGAGTGAGACCCATCTGTCAACTTTTCACGCCGTCTTTTCGCCGCTCCACGCGGGCAAACACCCTCTCCCGCATGTCACGGGCAATGAGGTCCCAGTCGTATTTCGCAAACGCGAGCTTCTTGGCGTTTTCCACCACCTCGCGCACCTTCTCGGGCCGCGCGAGGATGTCGTGCACCGCGGCGGCAATATCCTCGGGCGTATCCTTGCGCACCGCCCAGCCCGTCGTCGGGTGTTCCGGATTAAGCCTCTCGTCAAACAGAAAATCGGCAATACCGCCCTCCTGGGTTGCAATAATGGGAAGCTCCGCCGCCATCGCCTCGACAAAAGAGTTGCCCATGCCCTCGGAGCGCGAGGGTCGTATGAATATGTCGCACGCTTTGAGCGCTCTCGGCATGTCGCCGTGACCTATCTGCCCCATAAAACGGACGCGACCATCGAGGCGCAACTCACGAGTGAGCGTTTTGAGTTTCTCCTCATCGGGGCCGATGCCGTAGACCACAAAGGTCACCCGCTCGGGAAGGAGTGGGAGCGCACGAATGACGTCATCGATTGCATTCTTGTGCACAAGCCGCGAGGTCGTCACGAGGCACACCTCACCCGTACGTTTCCCAATCTGCTCACGCACGCGGGTGAGCTCTTCGGGAGAAAAGCTCTGCGAGAAGTGCTGTGTGTTGACCGCATTGGGCACCACCTCGATGGGACACCGCGCACCCATGCGCTCTGCCCACCGCGCGAGGAATGTCGAGATGGTTTGTATGACCGTTGCGTTGGTGAATGCACGCCTGAAGAGGGGCCACACGGGACGGGCGAGCTTCTCGATGTACTCGGGGGGGTCGCCCTCCTGAAGGGTCTGCACGAACGGTACACCCGTCAAAAGGTTGAAGAGGACGACCGGTACCCCGCACGAGTGTGCCATCATCGCCCACGCCGCATCGTAGGAATACCTACGATGAAGTCGCCACGCGACCAGAGGTGCGTAGAACTGGTAGAGGTGCTTAGTGACGTGGAGAGGCCACCTTTTCAAATCCGCCATGGTGGGGTTTGCACGCGTGGGTCCGATGCGGTGTACGAGTACGTTACCCACCTGCTCCGTTCTGGGAAGTGCCGCATCGAAGCGCAAGCATACCAGGTGAAACTCAATATCGTCGCGCGGTATGCGGTCGGTAATCTCCTTGATCGCCACCTCCGCACCTCCGACATGCTTGGGGTAGTACGCGAGCGAAAATATGAGTATTTTTTTCACTGACACAGTATAGCAAAAAAAAAGCCGACCTTTGGGGTCGGCTGAGTAAGAACGATTGCGCGCTTCAGTCCTGTGCACTGGTGATGAGGCTAGCAATCTCATCCGCCAAGTCCTTGGCTCGTTGACCCTGGACCTGGAAAAGCCCCGGCAAGAATTCGCACCACGGCACATTCTCTCGGTCAGGACGGTGGCCCGGTTCGAAGATAACACTTGTGCCGACCGGGTACTCACCGCTCCCGTCGGGACGGAAGAAGTTTGTTTGACTTCCCACCGCTGCAAGCGAGGGGGTGAATCCCGGGTTTGCCGCCAGCCACTTCATGGCCTCCACGTGGCAGCGGAGCACATGGTCAGGGCTCGAAACGACCACAATATCGGTGACACCGTTATCCCTGAACAGGGAAAATGCATGGTCTGTTTCCTGAGCGGTCGTTTGGGTCACGTCATCAAGAACCACCATGGCACGAAAGCCGGGTCCGATGATGTTGATTTCAAACGGTGTCTGAACCACTGCGACACCACCAAGTGTTTTCAGGCGGTCGAACACACTGAGATGCTTTTGACCGACAACCAGGTGATCAAAAATCACCCGTGATTCCACGCGGCCATCCGAAGCACGGGATGCGCCGGTCCCGAAGACAATAATCGAATCTCCCCCAGTGCGCCAAAGCACGTCAACGGCAGCGGGCACACGACCCATGCGGGAACCATACCCCCACACGATTTTTGTGTGCTCGGCCGCCCCGACATGGCAACCATGACAAAGAACACCTAGTTGCACTGTACCCTCCTTTTTCGGTAAGGCGCTTACCGTACAGAAGAAAAATAGTTTTGTCCATACATTGCACCTACCTCGGGCGCGGGAGCTTGTGCCCGCGTTTGTTGAGTGCGTCGGCGTACGCGAGCTCAACGCGGCGTGCGAAACTCGTCGCATCACCACCGCGCGCAACCGCTGTTTTCAGATTCTTGAGGAGCGGCGAGGTCCCAATTTGTGAGAGCTTGGATACGTAGGCACCGGCACTTGTCTTGAGAATGAGGCGCGCAACGAGTGAGAGGTGGGCCGGACGCTTCCCTGCAACCTCGGTGTCGTCGAGCGTCACAAAGAATACCGTACCAGGGTAGATGAGACGGAAGAGTGCGCCCGTGAGCCCCGCATAGCTCGCCATCACGGACCACACGAATACGTAGCGGTGCTCTCGCGCGAGCGCAATACCCTTCGCAAGGCCGAGCACGGGGAGCAGGTACTTATCGACGCGCGACCCGATGCCGACACGGTACACGGTGACATTGTCGAATTCCTCGTGCAGCGGACGCCCTCGCTTGTGTGCGGTGGTCACGATGTCGAATTTCGTCTCACTCATGGTGTGTGTGAGGTCCCGCAGTGCCTCTTCCGCGGGACCCATATCGGGAACGTAGGTGGTTGAAAACACGAGCACCCGGCGCTCCGCCCGGGGAGCGGCCCGGAAGTACTCGATGGTTTTCGCAAGTCCCTCATCGAGCGACACCCGCGGTTCCCAACCCAGCTCTCGCTTTGCGAGCGCAATATCGGGACAACGACGCTTCGGGTCGTCCGTTGCCTCGCGATCGTACACTATCTTCGAATTTGACCCTGTGAGCGCCACCACACGCTCTGCAAGGGCCTGCATGGTTATTTCTCCGGGAT
>JAYRER010000025.1:0-10437 GCA_041908795.1 Minisyncoccota bacterium
ACTGATGCTCACGCCATCGTTTTTAATGCGACCAAGTATCTGGTCTTTGATCTCTTTCGAGATTCGGCCTGCTTTGTTCATATACCCCTATATTAGCGTATAACGCTCAGAAGGAGTGTCTTACGTTTGGGGTACCTTTCAGATCGACAAGATAGACCGCATGGACGGTGTTGGAATTTTGGCATGGCATCCTGACCGCCTGGCACGCAACTCTATGGATGGTGGTAAGGTGATCTATCTTGTCGACCAGCAGAAGATTGTGTCTTTGCGTTTTCCGACATTTTGGTTTGAACCGACGCCGCAGGGACTCTTTATGTTACAAGTGGCGTTCGGTCAGTCGAAGTACTACTCGGACAATTTACAAGAGAACATTCGTAGGGGAATGCGCCAAAAACTTCGCCGTGGTGAGTGGTTGGTGAAAGCTCCTCTCGGCTATGTGAACAATCCGCGCACGAGGAATATTGAACCGCATCCGGTCATTTCGCGCGTTGTGCAACAAGCCTTCGAGGAGTATGCAAAAGGCACACATGGCGTGGTGTCACTGGCTCAGTTTTTGGCGCATCACGGGGTCAGTACCAAGAAAGGCACGCCACTTGGCAAAGCTTCCGTGACGAGGATGCTCACCAGTCGGGCGTATATCGGGCTGGTGGCGCACAAGGGAGAATGGTTTCCCGGAAGCTTTGCGCCAATCATTTCCCCGAAATTGTTTGAAGCTGTGCAGAAAATTGTGACGGCAAGAAAACGCGCACCGAAGCGCAAGGTGAAGCATGATTTTCCGTTCGCGGGGTTTTTCGAGTGTGGTGAGTGCGGGAGCAAGTTCACTGCACAATGGGCAACAGGACGAAGAGGAGGGAAGTACCGCTACTATCGCTGTACCAAGAAGAAGGGCACTTGCTCCCAGAAGTATGTGCGCGAGGATATTCTTGCCGCACAAATACGGGAACAGCTTCAAACAATTTCGCTTTGCGATGAGATGACAGACAGGATGCTTCGGCAGGTCGAGGCGTGGGAGCACGAAGATATACGCTCATCGCAAAGTAGCGTTTTGCATCTTGCGGATAGTATCAAAGCGAGCGATGCGCGCTTGGAGAAACTGGTGGAGTCGTACTTGGATGGCGATATTCCAAAAGAGTTGTATGTGAAAAAGAAGGATGAGATCATGCGCGCCACGCTCACTTTGAAGGAGAAATTGAAAGATGCAAAACACTCGGGAAATAATTGGGTCGAACCCCTGCGGGAATGGATTTTAGATACGAAACAAGCCAATTTTTTGGCGAACTCTGATGATTTACAAAAACAAAAGGAGTTCGTCCAAAAAATTGGAACGAACCCCTTTGTTCGTGACAAGTCCGCGCGCTTCGGCGTGCCCGTCCCGTCCGAAATGGTGCGTGCGTACGGCGCGAAATCGGATTTTGGGCACCCACTTTTGCCTTCGGCAAAAGTCGTTCGTATGCGTGAATTGTCGGACGTCTCTTTTTGTGGAGATGACGGGAATCGAACCCGCGTCCAACAAGAATTCTTTGGATGCTCTACAAGCGTAGATTGCTTTAAGGTTTCGGAAGGGCAGGGCGAAGCAAACGAAATCTACACTTCCTAGACTCTAATCTTGAGTAATGTGGCGAGTCAACACACTACAGCAACCCGAATGAGATAACGCCGATCCGAACATATCGGGTGTCAGATCGTACCGACGACTTTCGGCTAACCGAGGTTAGGCAAAAGCGAAGCCAAGGTCTTTCGCCTGGAAAGGTGAAAGGATGGCCCGTGCGGTTTTGTTTGCACGTATTGGGTTCCATATATTAACGACGGTATGGTCGTCGGCTTGCACATCTCAAAGAACGATCCTGCTGTCAAAGCCGGTCATCCCCTTCAAGCACACTTTAGCAAAACTGTGCTTGAAGGGAAGGATTATCTACCACTTTTCAGAATTCTACTGATATCCCTATCGGTGTCACGCTTCTTTATCGTCTCGCGCTTGTCGTACTTCTTTTTACCGCGCGCGATGGCGATGCGAAGCTTGAGCTTGTTACTTTTATCATTATACATCGAAATAGGCACTATTGTCAAGCCCTTCTGGGACTCGGCACCGAGGAGCTGGTTGAGCTCCTTTTTGTTGAGCAGTAGTCGTCGTGGGCGGCTTGGATCGTAGCTTTTCTCTGTATTTGAGGGTTGGTACGGTTCTATAGAAGCACCCACTAGGTACGCCTCACCCCCACGCACCACAATATGTGCGCCCTCAAGTTTCCCACGTCCCTTGCGTACGCTTTTCACTTCATGACCCAGGAGCTCCAAACCGGCATTAAATTCCTCAAGAAATTCAAAGTTGAAACTTGCCTTTTTGTTATGAATCACCACACCCATAGGCGCTAGAATACCACATGTTACTCGTCCATGATGGTGTGTTGTATGCTATACTCTCTCTATATGATCCCTCCCATCCAGGAAGTAGCGAAGCGTCTACTTGCGCAAGGTAAAGGACTTCTTGCCGCCGATGAAAGTATCGGCAGTATGAACGGCCGCCTCGCCGCGCTCGGAATAGAGCAGTCGGAATCCATGCGGCGTGCGTACCGGGATCTTCTTTTTAGTACACCCCGTATCGAGGAGTACCTCACCGGTGTCATACTTGTCGATGAGACACTACGCCAGAGTGGTTCAGAAGGGGGTCTGTTTACTCACGTACTTGAGAGTAGAGGCATTATCCCAGGCATCAAAGTAGACAAGGGCAAGGTACCGCTCCCTAACTTCCCGGGTGAAGAGATTACCGAGGGTCTCGACGGACTTCGTGAACGGCTCGCCGAATACTACACGCTCGGTGCGCGGTTCACCAAGTGGCGCGCCGTCATCGTCATTGGTGAGAACCTTCCCACGTATGACGCGGTCCGTGCAAATGCCCATGTGCTTGCGCGCTACGCAGCGCTCGTGCAAGAAGCGCACATGGTTCCTGTGATTGAGCCGGAGGTGCTTTACGACGGTGCCCATTCGATTGAGCGATGTGAAGAGGTGCTCCGCCTAACTTTCGATACGTGCTTTGCGGAGCTAGATACCCATCGAGTAGCATTGAATGGCGTTATTCTCAAAACCAGTATGGCACTTCCAGGTAAAGAGTCAGGTCACGACGCGAGTCCTACTGAGGTCGCTGTCATCACCTCACGAGTGCTCAAAAGCGCAGTGCCACCTTCGCTCGCGGGCGTCGTGTTCCTCTCCGGTGGGCAGACGCCCAAGCAAGCGACGGAGAACCTCAATGCGATTGCCCAAGCGGGACCGTACCCATGGCCCGTAACCTTTTCCTACTCGCGTGCGGTACAAGAACCGGCACTTCATGACTGGGGGGGTAATGAGAAGAATAAACGGTACGCACAAGAGGCGTTCGCACATCGCCTCGCTATGAACGCACTCGCCCAACAAGGGCACTACGACCGTGAGGCAGATTCCTGACATGTACGCGCGTCTCATTTTAGTGTTGTTTCTTTTCCTCGCGACGCTTACAAGCGCCACGTTTGTATCAGCGGCGACATTTCGTTCAAGCGAGAACTACATACTCGAGCGTGAAGCTACGCTCGAAGATAATCTTTATGCTATGGGGGGTACTCTCCACATAGATGGCACTGTTGCCGGCGATCTCCTTGTGGCGGGTGGAGAGGTGGTGGTGAGTGGTCCTGTGGGGGAAGACGCGATGATTGCGGGCGGGCGTGTGACCATTCGAGCGGACGTGGGAGGTGATGTGCGCGTGGTCGGAGGTGAGGCGACGCTCGCGGGATCTGTTGCCGGTGATGCGGTGTTTGCGGGTGGCACGGTGCGAGTGAATGCAGATACTGTGATAGCGGGCGACCTTGTTGCGGTAGCCGATGTGCTTGTTGTGGACGGAACGGTGAAGGGTGACCTGATTGGTCATGTGCGTGTACTCACGATAAACGGCCACATTGAAGGTGGTACGTCACTTGTTGTACGGGAGTCGGTTGCGCTCACCGACACCGCTTCAATTGGGGGTGACTTCTCATATCGTGCTCCACGCGAGGCGGTGTGGAGTGAACGAGCGACGGTGGGGGGTGCAACGCGCTATGATCCGCTCCCTGTGCGGACGAAAGGCACATCGGGACTTGTAGCATCGTTCATATTCACACTCCTTGTGGTGCTCGTTCCCGCGCTCGCACTTTTCTACTTCATTCCTCGATACCTCAACGCCATTTCCGAGCGGGTGCTCAAAGGGAACGGCTTTTTGCTTCTCTGGGGCGTGGTCTCACTTTTCGCCATTCCCGTCCTTGCACTTGTGCTCGTCGTCACCATTGTGGGGGTCCTGCCGGGTGTGGTGCTTCTCATGCTCTACGGTGTACTCCTTGCAGTCGCACGTGTGCTTTCTCCCATTGTTGCAGGGGCGATTCTGGTGGTCTGGTTTATGCGTACGCCTGTTTCTTCTATGCGCATGTACCACGTGGTGCTTGGCTTTATCGCTCTTGAACTCATTTCGTTTGTTCCGGTGCTTGGTTTCTTCACGACCGCACTCATATACCTCGCGCTCTTGGGGGCTCTCGTACGGCTCATGCTTGAAGTTGCCCGTGCGTACCTGCGTACGGGGAAGCATGTGGCCGATGAAGCAACAATACCGATTGCGTTTGCGCCCCCGCCCGAGACATTTATACACGACTACGAGAACGAGCCCAGAGGGGAGCGATAGGGGATGCTTTCTTTCGCACCAAAGTCGCACGTCTGCGGTGGCGTGCAACGAAGAAATCTTCAATGCATGCATTGAAGATTTGAAACGCGGGCAGTAATTCGTCCGTTAAAAGTGGATCAAAGACCCGAAAGGAAAGAAAAGAATGGTGGTACAATCTGTGTTGTACTTTTACCTTGTTCGATCACAAGCGGAGTATCCGCAAGTGGGAAATTACGTAACCCAGTTATGAACAATGTCAAAAAAAGTGTGAGAACGAAGCGTGCGAGAGAGCTCGACCGTCTCCTCAAGCAATTGTACCCCAATGTACACATTGCACTTACCTATAGCTCTTCGTGGGAGCTCCTTGTTGCTGTCATTCTGTCCGCACAGTGTACCGATGTCATGGTAAATAAAGTCACGCCGGCGCTTTTCGCCAAGTACTCGACACTGGATTCCTACGTTGCGGCAGACCCGCAAGCGTTTGCAAAGGATATACGCTCGACCGGTTTTTTTAACAGCAAGGCTAAGCACATCTTAGCGGCGGCCCGGATTATACAGGAACGGTATACGGGCGAGGTTCCGCACACGATGGAGGAGTTGCTCACCATCCCCGGCGTTGCGCGTAAGACCGCAAATGTGGTGCTCGGCAATGCCTTCGGCATCGTGGAAGGTATTGCCGTTGATACCCATGTACGTCGCTTCGCGGTGCGGTTCGACCTCTCTGATTCAACCGATCCTGTGAAAATCGAGCGTGATTTGATGGAGCTCTTACCGCGGGAGGATTGGTTTGGCTTTACGTACCGCGTGATTGAGTATGGCCGCAGACTGGCACCCGCACGGAAGTATGACACGAGCATTGACCCTCTCGTCGCCCTCTACCCAAAGTCAGGCGAGCGGTTTCGTGTGTAGGTACTATGGAGAAAAATGATCACAAACCCTCGCTGCTCCTTCAGGTTCGTCGTGCCGTTTGGAATCACTACAAAAAGAATGGTCGCCACGACCTCCCGTGGAGGAAAACCACCAATCCTTACCGCGTTCTCGTTTCCGAAATAATGCTTCAGCAGACGCAGGTGGCTCGGGTTATCCCGAAGTACCGCGCGTTCCTCATACTGTTCCCGAACGTGCGCGCACTCGCGGACGCGCCGCTTCGGGATGTGCTGGTCGCGTGGCAGGGGCTCGGCTACAACCGACGTGCGAAAGCACTCCATGCGGCTGCGCGTGCGATGTGTGACACATGCGCGGGTAAGGTGCCAAAGGACTACGACGCACTCCTCTCGCTTCCCGGCATAGGGCCGTACACCGCAGGTGCAGTATGTGTATTTGCATACAACAAACCCCACCCACTCGTCGAAACCAACATTCGGACAGTGCTCTTTCACCATCTTCTTAACAATCGGACGGACGTACCCGACTCGCTTTTGCGTGAAGCGGCGCTTGCGGTGCTCGACACCAGGCACCCGCGCGAGTGGCACTGGGCGCTCATGGACTACGGCGCATCTCTCAAACAGTCGGGCGTGCGCATGAACGACAAGAGTCGCCACTACCGCACGCAAAGCAAGTTCAGTGGCAGTGACCGTGAGGTGCGCGGTGCAATCGTGCGTGAGTTGTCAGTTACTACAAGGGTATCATTGTCAGCACTCTCAGAACGTCTTCAGTTTGAACCAACAAGGACGAAACGTATTCTCCAAAACCTTGTCACTGAGGGACTTGTCGTAAAAAAGCAAAAGATGTTCTCATTGCCCGACGCTTCCTAGTGTGTAAATGGCACAATGAAAGGCCACACAAGGTCGGTTTCAATGTACCATTCATGTATGTTGGAGAATCGCTCGCTAGGGTCGGTGAGGGTGGGGAGCGAGACGTTGTGTACCTTTGTAGGAACAAGGTAGAGGTAGTGGGGGGTGTAGAGGAAGAGCGCAGGACGTTCCTTGGCTATAAGTGTACTAAGTTCTTGGTAGAGCGTTGCACGCACATCCTCGTCCACTTCTTCACGCGTTTGCTCCAAGAGTTTGTCAGCTTCAATGTTGGTGTACTGTGCAATGTTGAGACCCGGGTCGCTCCGCTGTGACGAGTGCCAGAAGGGATAGAGGTCGAGTCCGCGCCCTACGACGGTACCGAATAGGAGCGCGTCAAACTTTCGGGGTCGTATGATGTCTTGTGTGAGGTCTGCAGGTTCAAAGATTTTTAGCTCTACTTCCGCGCCAAGCTCTCTCCATGTCGCGGTAACCCGCTCCGCCGCCGTTGCGAGCTCTGGTGTGTTGGGGGTGGCTAATGAGAACGCGAGACGCATGGTGCCATCCTTTGTGATGCGCTCAAATATTCCGTCTTCACCCTTTTCCCAGCCTTCCTCCTCAAGTATTTGTTTTGCTTTTTCAAGTCGATATGCGTGCGTAAGAGTTGGATCGCTTGTAGATGAAGAGGTGAGTCGCCAAGGGGTGCTTGCGGTAGGTAGGGGGGTGGTAGCTACGGCTCCGTGGTCGAGAAGGACCTCGCGGACAAGCGCTTCGCGTGAGATAGAAAGGTCGAGCGCTTCACGTACCTCGCGGCGCAGGAACATATCGAGGCGGTTGTGGTTGAGATAGATACTGAAGAGGCGAAGGAGCGGTGCTTCATTGAGTTCGACTGAAGGTGACATATATGGGGTTAGGTCTGAGGGAGCGATACCACCAAGTGCGAGTGACTCACCCTCTTTGAGTGCCTCTGCCACCTGTGTTTCGCTTCGAAACAGTTTGATTTTGAGGGTACGTATGTGCGGTGTGCCGAGAACGTACTCCTCAAATGCGGTAAGTACGTAGACGTTGGGGATACCCCCGCTGTCTCGTGTCACACGCTCAACTCGATATGGTCCTGCGCCCACGGGGGTTACGTTCCACTCACTAAATTGGAACTCATCAAGTGTGGCACCCTCCCAGATATGCTTCGGTAGTATTCCGAGCGTGGTGTTTTCCAGAAAGGTTGCGTAAGGCTCGTCGAGTGTAAACGTGACTGTGTGTTGGTCAGGAGTCTCCACTAGTATGCCCTCCCACGCGGCGAAACGGGGACTCTTTAAGGTGGCGTTTTGAGCGCGTGCTATGGTAAAGGCGACGTCCTCAGCGGTTACGGGGACGCCATCATGGAACGTTGCATCCTTTTTTAGTTTAAAAGTATACGTACGGCGGTCATCGGAAATACTGAACTCCTGTGCAAGGTGGGGCTCAAGTGAACCGGTAGACCCTACACGCATGAGGCCTGCATACACGAGGGCGGTGAGGTCACGGTCTGCTGCGCTCACCGCAAGAAGGGGGTTAATGAAACGCGGAAATCCTATAATTGCTTCTGTGTATATGCCACCGTCGCGTGGAATTTCAGTAAGCACCTGCGTATTGAGTTTTGAGAGGAGTGTGAGGCCGCTCACCAAAAAAACCATAAAGAGTAGTGTGCCCACAACCCGCTCGAACGGTGAGAACGAGGCAAGGGTCGTTTCGAGTCCGGTGTCGTGCGCATTCCTACGCACTCCAGGTATATACATGGGTGATTTCACACAAAAAGCGTGACAAACGAAGAGAGTGCAAACAGTACACCAAGCACAAAAGTTGTCCGGAAGAGCATTTTCTCTGCGCCGCGGCGAGTGTAGAACGTCGTTCCCATATTGTCGGCGCCAAACGCGCCACCAACTGACGATCCGCGTTGCTGAAGCAGGATCGCAACAATCAGTGCGAGTGAAAGCGCAACTTGCACGTAAGGAAGTATAGTTGCCACAAACGCCATAGGTTCCCCATGGTACCCCACAATGCCGGTGGTAGCAAGACCCCGACTACACGAATAATTTGACGAAGGTGGGTGCCCTCACTATAATGTGCGAGCTTTAAGGGCTAACTGCACACTCACACTATGAGTACAGATACAAATGCGAAGGTAAACCTTCGTCCGCTTGGCGACAAGGTGCTCGTACGCCCCCTCACCGATGAGGAACTGGGTACGTCCACACCGTCAGGCATCATTATTCCTGAGACGGTCAACCGCGATAAGGCGGACCGCGGCGAGGTGATCGCTGTCGGGCCTGGCAGATGGGATGAGGATGGCGAGAAGCGCATCCCCATGTCGGTCAAAGCGGGTGACAAGGTAATTTTTTCATGGGGCGACAAGCTTGAACTTGCTGGCACCGAATACTACCTTGTGAATGAGTCTAACATCAGCGCGCTTATTGACTAGGCTGTTCATTTTTACCAATTCAGCTATTCCATCAACTCACTATGGCAAATAAAAAAGTTATCTACGATGAAGATGTGCGCAAGGCACTCAAGCGCGGCGTGGACGCGGTCGGCAATGCGGTTCGTGTCACTATAGGGCCGCGCGGTAAGAACGTCGCACTCGACAAGGGTTATGGCGGACCCACTATCACCAATGATGGTGTTTCCATTGCGAAGGAGATCACCCTCAAGGATAAGTTTGAGAATATGGGAGCGGAAATCGTGAAAGAGGTTGCCACGAAGACAAACGAGAAGGCGGGAGACGGCACCACGACTGCGGTGGTGCTCACGCAAGCGATTATTTCGGAAGGTATGCGTCGCACCGCACTCGGAGCGAATGCGATGAATGTGCGCCGCGGCATCGAGGAGGCGGCGAAAGACACCGTCGAGGAGCTCAAGAAACTTGCGAAGGCAGTGAAGGGTAACGACGAGATACGCCAAGTGGCAACGATTTCCGCGGAGAGCGATGAGCTCGGCAAGGTCATTGCGGAAACCATTGAGAAGGTCGGTAAAGACGGTGTCGTCACTGTTGAGGAGAGCCAATCGTTTGGCATCGAGAGCGAAGTTGTCGAGGGACTCGAGTTCGACAAGGGCTACGTTTCACCCTACATGATTACGAACCCCGACCGCATGGAAGCGGAGTACCGCGATGTGGCAATCCTCGTGACCGACAAAAAGATTTCCGTTATCAAAGACATTCTCCCACTCCTCGAGAAGCTTGTGCAGACGGGCAAAAAGGAGCTCGTGATTGTGGCGGATGATGTGGACGGCGAGGCACTCGCCACGTTCGTGGTCAACAAGCTCCGTGGCGCGTTCAGCGTGCTCGCGGTCAAGGCCCCCGGGTACGGCGATCGCAAGAAGGAAATGCTTGTTGATATAGCAACAACCGTGGGCGGTCAGGTCATAAGTGATGAGCTCGGTCGCAAACTCGAGAATGCGGATGTCTCCATGCTCGGCAAAGCGAATCGCGTGGTGGCGACGAAAGACGCGACAATCATCGTCGGTGGCAAAGGTAAGAAGGAGGACATTGATGCGCGTGTCTCTGCGCTCAAGAAGCAGATTGAGAACACCGACAGCAAGTTCGACCGCGAGAAGCTCGAGGAGCGTGTTGCAAAGCTCTCAGGTGGGGTGGCGGTCATTCGCGTGGGTGCCGCGACCGAGACCGAGATGAAGTACCTCAAACTTAAAATTGAAGACGCGGTGAATGCGACGAAAGCCGCCATTGAAGAAGGTATTGTGCCCGGCGGTGGTGCCACACTCGCGAAGGTCTCCCACCTCCTCTCCGAGAAGCGTGCAAAGGGTGAGAAGGCAACGAAGCGGGGCGATGTCGAATTCGAGACCGGCTACGAGATACTCCTCTCTGCACTCAAGGCACCCCTCTACCGCATCGCGTGGAATGCGGGAAGGGAGGAGGATGCGGCGGTCATTGTGGAGAAGGTTGCAGTTGCGAAGGTGGACGAGGGTTACGATGCGAAGAATGATGA
Organism: Minisyncoccota bacterium; assembly: GCA_041908795.1. Lineage (GTDB taxonomy): Bacteria > Patescibacteriota > Minisyncoccia > Phycocordibacterales > UBA12088 > CAYLHB01. The sequence goes on from JAYRER010000025.1 coordinate 10,362, forward strand.
AATGGTGGACATGTTTAAGACCGGCATTCTCGACCCCGTGAAGGTTACCCGTATGGGTGTTCAGAATGCGGCGTCC
>JAYRER010000026.1:0-34981 GCA_041908795.1 Minisyncoccota bacterium
GGAGGTCCATGAGAGTGTGGAGGACTGACCGGACTCAATGGTGCCCTTCGTGAGGCTGAGGGTGGCGAAGGGAGTGGTGGGGGTTGGGGGGGTGGTGGGAGGTGGGGTGACACTACCGGTCAGTCGTGCGTAGATTGCCGCTTCCTGATCCGGTGGCACTATGCCACGGTAGATGCGCAGATTGTCGATCTGGCCATCGAGATTCTTGCCCCAACCATCGGTGCCGATGGTCAAGGGACGATTAGTCACGGGAACAACGGCTCCTGTTATTCCAGATTTTGAAGCGATCATACTTCCATCGAGATAAATATTGGCAATGCCGGTCAGTGAGTCGTAAGTCGCGGTTAGGTGATGCCACGCGCCATCATACGCTTTTGGTGCCGCCGTCCTAATAATATTGCCGCCACTAATTGTACTTAGATTGAATTCGACTTCCCCGTAAGAAAGCAATAAACCATAGCCTGTATACAACAAAACAGGGACAGCATGCGCACCCCACGTGTAGCCATCGATACGGAGGTCAAGCGAGACCGTCAGCTGAGGTATCCCAGATAATTCGTTAAACGCACTGGAAAGTGCGACATAGCTTGCTCCGTTTGCTTCGAAGTTTGCTGCCCTATCGGTTACACCCGACACATAGGAAGGTGTCCCTGTCCAAGTCAAGGTACCACCATCAAACAACTTGCCAAAATTTTCTAGTTGATTGTCGAATGCCAATGAAACCAACAACGGATGCACCACTCTTGCCTGAAACGGGACAACTTCAATCACACCGTCACGTGTTACCTTTGCCGTTACGCTGTACGAACCACCCTGTACATATGTGTGCTGTACACTTTGTCCCTCACCACTTGTCCCGTCCCCAAAGTCCCACTCAACCTTTGAAAAGGTAGCATTGGGAACCCTATAAGGCTTAGCAGTAAAGGTGACTTCCAATGATCTGATGAGATCATTGGAAGTTTGCATGTCAATGTAGGCAATGGGTTTTTGCCATGTTTCATACAGCTTTTGCGGTCCCATTCCGGTGCCAAAGTCAATGACACTTCCAGGTCTTGGCAAAAAATCCTCTTTACGTATACGAGAGGGGAAATTGCCATTGAGAAATAGATTGGAATAATGATTATTCTGTGAAATACCATTTGTTTGAATGGTGTAGTTGTTGTGTACCACGTCCGCGTTGGTGCCATACACACTTTCAGCTACATTATTTTCAAGATAGTTCGTTGCACCTATGGTGCCGTTTTTGTGGGGCTTCGTAGAGATAGCAAGTTGGCCGACTTTCTTATTGTAGGGATCTACCGCCAAGTTATTGCGGATACTACAGCGGCTACATCCGTACGCCGATATGCCGTGCCAGTGATCTGTTATCACTAAATTATCTTCTATCACCCAGTCTTCGTACATACCATCAAACAGACCAATGCCTTGTGTTTTATTTTTTTCAGCATGCGTTTGATCTTCCGCAGTGATAAAAACGTTTCTTTTTAAAATCACCGATTTCACCACCCCAGTTCCTACATTCTTATCAGATCCAACGCTCCATGACTGAAAACCGTCCGGATGGTTCGCATTAACGAGAAAAAGATTTTTAATTATATTATCCTCAATAACCGAGTAATCCCACGCACGAATCCCATCGCCTGAATAATTTTCTATGGTGTTTCCCTTAACCAAATTGTTCGATCCCGCAACAATTCCAAAATTTATGTTTTTCAGGTAGTTGTTCTGAATAATAATACGCTCTCCACTCGCACTTATCCCGTTACTGGAAAAAGCATTCCAATCCTCCGGTGACCAATTAGTGGTGTCCCATTTTGTATATAGTATGTTGTCAGCAAGAACGATGTCGCTTACCTCACCATGCCATCCATGACTTACCAAGTTCACCAAGGTTTTCTGGGTAAGAGGACTTACTACTTCACGCGTGACAGTAAGTCCTTTAAAAGCCCAATTCTTTGCGGCAGTGACCGTCAAACTCGAGAGTGTGGGTTTGTGTCCCTGAGCCGCCTTTACGGTAATGGTTGCTGTATTGTAGTAACCCCAAATATTAACATCGCCATGATACCCATCAAGTAAGACGATTGTATCGCCCCCACGCACAACACCAGTGGGATTTTTCTCAATAAACGGTAATCTGGGAGGCCCTTTTAAGGAGTATTCTTGCGTATTAATTAGTCCCAAGTCCACCACTTCCTTCAATGTTTTCCATGGGGCCGAGAGTGTCCCAGGATTCGACATGCTACCGTTTTTTGGATCCACATACCATGTAGTGCCGCTTTGCGCCCCCACCTGCGCTCTCTGACTTTGTGCCGTAGCACTCCCAAACACCTTCGTGAGTGCCTGCTTGGCCTTCTCCACCCCGAACACCGAGGAAAGTGAGGAGAGGAGCGACTGGTAGGAAGCGGCGTGTGCAAGAGGTGTCGCGTAGGGGAGCGGAGACTGTGAGATGAGAAGACCGATAACGAGGATGCGTGCGATGAGCGAGCGGTGCGTGGGAATCATGGAGTATGGGGGTACTTAGGTATGGTTACTATACCCACCAGTGTACCAAGGGTGTCTTGTAGAGATACCCCGCCTCGAGAGTGAGGTGTGGATAGCGCTTACAGCACCCCCCTCGTCCTAGGTCCCGTCGCACCGTAGCCGGTGGTGTTTTAAACCTGTGGCACTAACGCTGACCTTCAACCACATAGGGTGCTGTACCTCGCTTCACTGTAAATCGCTCCATCCCGAGTACCTGACCTCGCTCGGTCTCCACTACACACCGCCAATCTCCCTCTTCAAGAGTCCCCTTCTGACTGTACCAACGATAACCCTCGTCTCTACCGCCCTGCACCGACCACTGTGTGCGACCTCGCGCCACCCATCCGAGCTCAGGATCACGATACTCCCAACGATGAAAAAGTTTTGTAGATATGGTTGTGGGCGCAAACACCGCGCTGTAGCAATACGCACCATCTCCACCGGAGATCCGAAACGTGCCATCAATTGTTCGCCACGGGAGGTACCACGGTGCCGGTTCGTAGGTCACTGCATAGAGGTGCCGCCCCGACGGGGCTTTGACCAAACTGTGGAATATCCCCGCATCCTTGAGTGCGAGCGGTACCGGCGGAATGAGGTTGGTGAAGTACGCTATGTTCCACGCAAGCGTCACCGCGCCTACAACCCCCACAAGGTAGCGAAACCGCGTGTGGTAGACGGAAGAGGCGACGCGCCTGATGAGTTGGAACAAGAGCGTAATCACAACGAGTGCACTGAGTCCGCTGAGGAGGAACGCGGTGGTACCGACATCGCCGTAGAGAATGGGAACCGTGAGTGCTGTATATGAAAGGAGTACGAAAGTGAGCATGCCCACCTGAAACACTAGAAGCTCGTAGCGACGCTTCAAAAACTCGTTCCCGATGAACACTGAAACGAGGATGAAAAGGAACGGCCAACTTGTGAGGAACGACGCGCTTTTCGAGTAGAAGAGCACGAAGCCTGAAAGGAGCCCTCCTATGGGAAACTGAACGAGTGCGGGTAGCCATGAGCGATACTTATTCACCACGTGTGGCACACGTCGCTCTGTCTCCACCGCCTGTATGAGTACAATGGTGCCCGCTACAACAAAGAGGTAGAAGAGAAAGACCGCTTGTCCGTAGAACTCATCAATGCGTGTGAGCGTCAAGGCATCAAACAAGAAGCCACACACAAATGCAATGAGTGATGCGTGTTTTATTAAAAAACGACTGTAAGAATGTTCGAACATCCGCATGTGAGTATCATACCTAAAAACGTAACGGCGGGCATGTGCCTGCCGTACAAATGTATCGCCATCAGTGAAGTTACTTCTCGCAACGCTTTGAGAGAAGCGTTCATTTTGTCCTCAAAGAGCCCCAATATAGCAAAGGATGCAGCGACGCGCACAAACAATGCTACTAACGCCTATTGAGAGGAAGGTTCGAGGAACCTCACGCTAGAACCTCCCTCACAGCACTTGATTTGTCACCTCGTGGTGTAAGTGATTTCACTCATTTTTTTCCACATTAGCGAGCTCTCGTGGTAAGCCGCGGATTATAAGCTCTTCACTGCGCAATAAAAATTACACGCGTCTCCTAACCCCAAGATATGAAAGGAGCACAAGTACCCCTGCCGCAAAGATTACCGCACTCCACGATATCCAAGGGTTCCGTTCAAACATGCGGTCATCGCTCGTATCACAAACATCACCGACCCCATCATGATCAATATCATATTGGTCAGCGTTTGCTGAGGTAGGACAGTTATCAACATAGGTTAATACTCCATCAAGATCGTGGTCCTCACAGAGGTCCCCCGTGCCGTTCTGGTCACGGTCAACTTGGTCAGTATTTGCAACCTCGGGACAATTATCACGCACATTGGCTATGCCGTCGCTGTCTGTGTCCCGCTGTAGATTTAACTGGTTGGGATATGCCACACCTTCCGGAAGGCTACGCGCACTGCCGGAAAGGTTTTGTCCGTAGCGCGGGTAGGTGGACACAGTAGTTACAGGGTCGAGGTAGATACGGTACGTCACATCGGGAGTCGCAACAAATCGTACTGCGAAGAAGTCGCCCTGCTGTCTTGGTGCACCATGCACCCAAGAACCCGGCTGTAATAGACAAGGCACGAGACGTGACACAACCGTATCTTCCACCGCACAGACACTCGTACGCGACAGATCACTCGCAACAGGCATCTCCACTAAGGTGGGCACCACAAGTCCCGTCGGTCGTACCGTTATCACACTTCGAAACACGCCAAGGTATTCTGGTGTGGGTTCTGGGGTAATGGTCGCACCCATTGCTACTTGCGAGTGGGCAAGTGTAAACACCGCGGCCGCCGTAAACAGAAGGGCAATGACTAATAGACGTAGTATCATGCCATTTACTCGTGTTCCGATGTTGCACTCCGAGAACGCTCAAGCCACACAGTACTCATGAAGAGACATCCGATAATAAAGAATGTGATAATTCGCCCCAACTGCTGCATGTGGTTTAGGTCAATAAACACAAGATGAAGTACCACAAAGCCTATGAGGCCGAAGGCGGTGAAGCGAAGCGTATCGTTGTGGTGCATACGCTCATAGAGATATATGCCTACCCCCAGTACGCTATAAATGATCATGGACAACACGTCGCCGAAGTCATAGATACTTGACGGGAACATCCCATGCGGCACTAACCAACAAAGAATGAGTGTGTAACAAAATGCAATTGCATATCCTAAAGATGCGATGCCGTGGTAACTGTACCGTGTATCGTCTGTGCACTCACGTGCGGTAATGGAGAAGTACCAACCCAAGAGTCCGAAACACACAAAGTTCGTAAAGAGCACGAAGAAATCGTCATGGAGCCAGCCTGTCGCCCACGAAAAGCTGGTTATACTTGAGAGTGAAAGGAAGAGAGGAACAAGGAGTGGTAGGGTGAGAATTTTTGTGATTCCAAGCCGTCTCGTGACGAGATGTACGCCAATCACCAAAAGTGTTGCTTCAATCGAAAACAACATGTAGAGGACCGGCCCATCAAACTCAAGTGCGGTAGCGGTCGCAAGGTACGTCGCCGCCAGAGCCCCGTACGCGAGAAAATGGTGGAGCACCGAGGTTGCACGGTACGTTAGCCATGAACCGACCACAAAGACGAGGGCCCATCCGGCGAGAAACGTAGTTTGCCAATGTACCGAACCTTCCTGAATAACCCAAATGAGCTGTGTACCGCCAAGGAGGAGTGCGGTGCTGATATCCCCGATACGGTACGTTTGGTCACGAATTACGGCAACTGCGTGCACGAAGAAGTAGAGAGCGGAGAAAATAATCGACAACAAGAGTGCCAACGAATCCCGTTCTTGGTCGCCCCAGCTGAATTGGGCACTGTAGTACACTTGTGTAAGGATGAGAACAACGAGAATGAATCGCCATCCTGTGATGTAGACAAGCCAGAGTGTTCCAACCGAAAGCGCGAGCAGGTAGGTATACACCTCAGGAGCAGTCAGTACCATCGCAGTGTCTCCGTTCGGGCCGGCAAGACCAATCATCAGGGGTGCCGCCGCACCAAGGAGCACCGCTGCGGTGCCAAGTACCTTCCGCTTATACGTTGCGGCAAGCGTCGCAAGGGATACCGCAACCACAAAGAGCGCTCCTGTCACGAGTAGTGGTGGAAACATGTCGTAGCGCTGTGCCACGAGGAGTGTTGCCACGATAGTCGCGGCGCCCACAAAGGACACGATGGCGCCTTGCGCCACATTACGCTGTACACGAAACCATCCAAGCACGTACCCGGATAGGCCGACCAAAACCCCCAGCACAATGCGCATATCGCGACTGATCCAGTTTTCGGTAATGCTGAGTACGAGGAACATACCGGCCGCAATAAGTACGAAAAGGCCTCCCAACTTGAGTAGCGTGTCTTCCTTACACCAATGTATAAACGAGTCGACCGCTTCCTCAAGCGCATTAGGTACGGGCGAAGAAGCTACTTGTGGAAGTGGCACACGCGCATCAGATGTAGTTATTTCAGTTTGCGTGTGAGCTATGTCAGCAATCTCTTGTGCACCTCCTCCGTGGGCAGAGGTGTTGGGGAGGGGATGGTTATCCCGCCTCTTACGACGAAAAAACCACACAATACCCACCACAAGCCAAACGGGCCAAATATTAAAAGTAAGCGCGTATAGTAGTTCGAATCCAGTTCCAATAAACTCAAAAATGAGATCAAAAATATATTCCATGCCTACCAGTGTAGCAGTGTGCACTCGCACAACAAGCAGTTATGCACAATCAGACACACTGTTATACAAACCGTTCAGGTACCGGGTGACTTAAAGCGAGTGAGCGCGTCTCGTCACGGATAGCAACAAGGCGCGCAGCATCACCGCGGTACACGAGAGCGTCGAGTATGAGTGTGGCTATACGGGCACAGTCTACCTCTCTAAAACCACGCGTCGTAATTGCAGGTGTGCCAAAACGGATTCCAGAAGGATCAAGTGGTGGACGTTGGTCGTCAGCTATCACGTTCTTGTTAAGGGTAATCCCCACACTATCGAGTACCGTTTCCGCTTCCTTTCCAGACACCCCGAGGGAGCCGAACACGTCCGCAAGGATGAGGTGGTTGTCGGTGCCGCCACAAAGCATACGCACCTCACGCTCACGGAATATCCGTTCCATCGCTTTCGCATTCTTAAGAATCTGCAGTGCGTACACGGCAAACGATGGTTGGAGTGCCTCACCGAAACACACCGCCTTTGCGGCCACTTGGTTCATGTGCGGACCTCCCTGGAGACCCGGGAAGACTGCTTTGTCAATTTTTTTCGCGATATCTGCGCTCTCACGTACCAAGATCATGCCACCACGTGGTCCTCGCAACGTTTTATGGGTCGTCGTCGTCATGAGATCGAAACCCGCATCGAAAGGGTTTTTCGCGACCTTGCCCGCGATGAGCCCCGCGATGTGCGCAATATCGGCCATAGTGTACGCGCCAACCTCCTTCCCTATTGCCGCAAACTTCGCGTAGTCGAGCTCACGGCTATACGCCGAGAAGCCTGCGAGAATGAGTTTTGGTTTCTCACGCTTTGCAACCTCAAGCATTTCTTCAAAGTCAATCTCGCCCGTCTCAACATTCTTCATTTTGTATCGCACAAAGCGAAACACTTTCGTCATTGCCGTGACCGGGTGCCCGTGTGTGAGGTGCCCGCCATGGGAGAGATCCATACCGAGTACCGTATCCCCCGGCTCAAGGAGTGCGAAGTACGCCGCGATGTTCGCGGGAGCGCCGGAGAGTGGCTGAACGTTCGCGTACGCGGCACCAAAAAGCTTTTTGGCACGCTCGATAGCGAGATTCTCAAGCGTGTCGGTGAACTCCTGTCCCCCGTAATAGCGCTTACCCGGGTAGCCCTCGGAGTACTTGTTGGTCACCACCGACCCAAGCGCCTCACGCACCGCGCGGGAAACGTAGTTCTCGCTCGGAATGAGCTCCAGCCCCTCCGCCTCACGGCACTCCTCGCTATCTAACGCCCGCGCAATATCGACGTCCTGACGCAGGATGTAGTCATACTCGTTATTTTGCATGTGAGAATACTACCATACAAACCACTTGCACGGACACGTAAATATGATTTGTTTATAGTAGGAAGCTATGGAGGTGCAGTCATGCAGTGGCGTCGTCTACTCGTGTCTCTTCTTTGCCCCGTTGTTTTTTTCGCACCATCACCGTCACATGCCGTCACGGAAGTCTGGGTCATTCTCGGCACAGGATCAGAAACCCCTCGTATTGATGTCGTGCATGAGAGCAATGTAGTCGCTACGTACACGATTGCCGCCCCGAGACATACGCCTCGGTGCTTGTCAGCGCACTCGGTGTGGGGAGAGGTGACGTTCGTCGACCCCCATGCATCGTGGGTACCAACAGAGGCAACCAAGCGAGCAGCCGCGCGTAAAAAACAACCACTCGCGAACTACTACGCGCCGGAGCATCCGAAAAATGCGCTCGCGGGAAGAAAAATTGGGGTGCGCTGGAATGACCCCTGCATTAACTCTGCAGTGAGAATCCATGGCACGATTCGCCCCGACCAAATAGGCCAACGTGTTTCCCGGGGATGCATTCGAATGCACAATGCTGATTGGGATGTGCTCCAAAAAATGGTGCAACCGGGAACTACGATATACCTCGGGCTCCAACCTCCACGCAAGTTCCACTCGGCCCGCGACTAGCGGGCCCTTCCTTTACCTACCCGTACTGCCAAAACCACCCGTCCCCCGCGACGTATCGGAGAGCGTATCGGTTTCCTCAAATTCTACTCGCTCAACTTTCTGAATGAGCAACTGTGCCACCTTGTGGCCCGCCTCAAGGGTGTACGGCTCGTTCCCCAAATTGACAATACCAACGAGTATCTCGCCGCGATAACCTGAATCAATAACGCCACCCAACGTCTTGAGGCCGTACTTTTGTGCGAGACCGCTCTTGTCCCAGATGAGCCCTACGTAGCCCTCCGGTACCGCGAGCGCAATACCAGTTCTGATTTGCCCTCGTTCACCTACAGCTAGTTTCACCTCTTCAGACGCAAAAAGGTCCATTCCCGCATCAAAAGGGTGCGCATAAGTAGGAACTTTTGCTGATTCAGAAAGCCGTATAACTTGAACCCTCATAATTCTATAGTTTAACATATGGACCGGTTCCGCTTCATTTACATTTCAAGTATCATGATACTTATGATGAAACCATACGAGCAACGGACTCCCGATGAACAGTACAAAGATCTCCTTAGAAGGATACTCGCCGAAGGCAGAGAGGTGAACCCTATTCAGGGCGAGAGAACAAAAATGGTGCTCGGTCACCAGCTTAGGTTTAATATGGAAAATGGTTTTCCCCTTATTACTGAGCGCGATATGTCTGGCCCATTCCTCAAAGCAGCCCTTGGCGAACACATCGCTTTCCTTAACGGCGCTCGTACGCAAGCAGAATTGGAGGCTTACGGGTGTAAATTTTGGGACAGGTGGGTAACCAAAGAAAAATGTGCAACTTTTAATTTACCAGAGGGAGATTTAGGTGATGGTTCTTATGGAGCAGCGTGGACACACTTCCCAACCTCGGAAGAAGGTCCTTTCAACCAAATCGAGCATGTGATGTTGCAACTCAAAGAGCGTCCATATCTCCGCACACATATCATTACCCCATGGATTCCACAATACACCATTCAACACGAAGGAAGGGTACGAAAGGTAGTTGTGGCTCCCTGTCATGGCTGGATTCATGTTCTTGCATTCCCTGACACAAGGGAACTATCAGTGCACCATTTCCAGCGAAGCGCAGACGTGCCAGTTGGTCTCGCGTTCAACATAGTACAGTACGCAGCGTTTGGGATGATGGTGGCAACACTTCTTGATTACACTATGAAAGAATATGTACACACACTTTCGGACGCACATATATATGAAAGCCAATTTGAAAAAGTTAAGGAACTTCTTTCTCGAGAGTCTCGTCGCTTCCCTACCATGACATTGAGTGCCGATGGTATCGAGCGTATTACCGATTTTCGTCCAGACCATTTTGTACTTGGCGACGATTATGAGCCACATCCAAGAATGTTCATACCGACTCCGGTGTAATAATTTTTTCGTTATGGCAACAGGTAATCATTTATTGAATTTCAACAATGCCCGAAACGCGTTGCAGGTAACAAATATGAGAAAAATTGTCGCTGAGGGCTTTTGTCCGTTTTGTCCGGAGCACCTGCATAAGTACCACGAACCACCAGTTTTGAAGAAAGGTGTTCACTGGTTTATAACACCAAACATGTACCCGTACCAACACACACGCTTTCATTTTTTGTTTATTACACAAGAACATGTTACGGACTCAAAAGCCCTCTCGCCAGAAATGTGGTCTGAGTTACATGAGTTACTTCAATGGATCATTTCTGAATATTCAATTGAATGCGGAACACTGATCATGCGTTCGGGAGACATGAATAAGACAGGTGCAACTGTACTGCACCTTCATGCACAATTTGTTGTTGGGTCAGACCCAAACAAACCCGTCATTACCCGCGTTGGTTAATCTGGTTCACGCACGAGCACAATCTCAATATTCGCATTCGTGAGAATTTCCTCTGCATCAAGGAGTGAGTATCCGCTACGATAGTAGACTCTTTTAATTCCAGCCTCTACAAGCAAGCGCGCACACGTGGGGCACGGGAATATGGTTACATATATGTCGCTTCCGTTGATAGGCACACCTTCTCTAGCTGCTTGAGCGATTGCTGCCGCCTCTGCATGAATAGCGGTATACACGAGTGGTTCCTGACCTGCATCCAGATTTGATCGGGGATCTCCATTGATAAAAACCGTTTGAGGAGTTGGATAGTGCGTATTGTGGGTTGTGAGAATTAACTTCTCTTCTTTTATAAGCATCGCTGCAACTTGTCGCCACCAATCAGAGCTTTGTTCAGCCTCCAGCGCAAGCGTGCGCATAACTTTATTTTGAAACTCTTCAGAGGTAATTATTCGATGCGGAGGAATTTCCATCTCAGTTGTTGAGATTTTTTTTGTCCATCTGAGAAAGGTCGTGTCGTATGTTACTTTTACAGCTGGCGCATACTTTGAAAGAAAAAAATCAATAATCTCATCTTGGGGGACAATGAGCATGTCCACTGATTTCGCACGAGTCTCAAGTTCCTTTTGATTTACAACCTCAATATTCAAATATCCAAGTGCCTCAAGCTCACATTTGATTTGGGAAGCATTGAGTGCACGCATGTCCCGTTCAAGATACACGTTCTCGTCTTTTCCGCACACATTATCAAGAATCCATATTGGTACGTGAGGGTGCTTATCAAAAAAAGTGAGGACACCGGCGTGCACAACTGGTACGTACGCATAAATTGCTCTTTGCATTATCCGTTGGACTTAAGCTTTTCAAGCACGGTACGAACAACTTCCGGAATATGCTTTGAGAGTTCCTCGGCAAGTTGGTTTGCCCCAACCATGCTCACTTGTCGTACGCGAGCGCTGGTCGTTGTTGTTGATTGTGGTGGAAGCGTATGCACTTTTCCACAGTATGACGCAAGTTCATCATCTACAACAAAATCTTTTGTAGATTCTGATGCAATGTACACATCAGGCTTAATAGTTCTAATAAGAGTCTCGAGTTCTTGATCAACGTCACGTAGTGCAACAATGTCGACATGTCTGAGGTGGAGAAGCATATTGATGCGTTCGTGTTGAGGAACTATAGGACGCCCTTCGCCCTTGCGTTTACGTGTAAGTGCGTCAGAGTCGACGCCCACAACAAGTACATCGCCGAACGATCGCGCCCTTTCAAGATACTGGGCATGCCCTATGTGAATGAGATCATATACACCCTGCGTAAGAACAATCTTTTTCCCCGAAGCACGAAACGCTTCAAGATGTTTCTGTAATTCAAAGAAATCTTCAAAATACCTTGAATCCTTGTGCATTAGAAAAGTATATCCTACTCCCCAAAACCCTCAAGGGCGTGTTCTTTCTCAAAATATGTCATAATCGTAGATGTGAACAAGCCACGAATCAGTATCATTGCCGCAGTGGGAAAAAACCGAGAACTCGGAAAAAATAATGAGCTCATTTGGCGCATTAGTGATGATTTGAAACGTGTGAAGAGTCTCACAGGCGGTCACCCTATTCTCATGGGACTCAATACCTTCCATGCAATTGGAAAACCCCTCCCTAATCGTACAAACATCATTCTTTCGTTTGAACCTAAAGAAATACCCGGATGTTCCGTGTATACATCATTCGAAAAAGCCCTCATGTTTGCAAAAACGATTGAGCAAGAAGAAATTTTTATTTTTGGTGGCGCGAGTATATACAGACTAGGATTGCCGATTGCTGAGCGGCTTTACCTAACACTGATTCATGAAACCGATCCTGACGCTGATATATTTTTTCCCGAATATGCTCACCTATTTAAAACGGTAGTTGAGCGGGAGGATCATCCCGAGCATGATCCTCAATACTCTTTTGTTACCCTTACCAGATGAAGTATCCTTGTTAAACTGATTCTCTGGGTATACTCTGGCAAGTTATACAAGAGCAGTGGTACACATAAGGTTATACATATTTCGAAGTGTAGCTGATGAGTAAGTGTTTTTTAAATACCAATACAAGAAAGTATTACGTATGGGCAAAATTGGATCAATTCCCGATAACGTGCTCAAAGTCGACGCAACCGAGAAACCACCACAGCTCGAACTTTTTCAGTTATTCAACGACAGTCAAGCATATTTTTATAAGTTGTTCTTGTCTGCCAAGTATCCTGAAGCGTCAATAAAAACAATGAAATCGAAAGATTATCCAGAAGAATTAGGAATATTGTTTACCGCCGAGTTACCCGCATGGTTTCAAAAGTGGTGGACGGAACAGGAGAAGTCCAGCGCACTAAATCAATACGAGTCTCCCGAGGATGTAGGGAGACGCGCCTACAAAGCGTTTAGAAACGAAGCACACTAATCCTCCAACATTCTCTTATTGTAAGGAAATTGCGGTCGGGGTGTGCAAACACAAGAACAGAATATGAGTGAGGCCCTGGTGACTACTCACCAGGACCTGTCCAATTTGCACTTATCAGCCAAACGATTAGACCGAGCAGAAAAATTGGACACCACCCCGATAAACTCCAAAAAATTCCGTGAAGTTGTTCCATTTTTTCCTCACTCGTTCCCGCACGAAGTGCGCGGGGAAACAAAAAACTAGGTGGTACACAGTCTACACAAGAGCACTACGTGCTGTTATTATTATATACTATTTTTAGCTTTCGTCAATATCTACACCGCTTCGCGTGCCGCCTCATCGACTTCACGTTGTACTTACTGCCTCGCGTGTCGTATAGCACATCAAGTGTTGTTGGGAAAAAGAGCCGCATTGGAGCGGCTCTTTTGGGTTGCATGTATTAGCTTTTTGAACCGCACTTTTTCTCTGTCTCTCCCATCATGAGGGCGAGAAGCGTGCTTCGGTAGACAGTAGCGAGCACACGTTGTGTCTCGGGACGATTCTGCGCTATGTAGCCTAAGAAACGACGCGGAGGCACCCATCGCGAAGACACCATTTCACGCGGATCAGGTTTGATTCTCAGATCCCGACGAAGCGCAAACACCACATGTGCATGCGCCTTACCTTCTGTGAAACCTGATTTACGCTTGAGATCCTCCTTCTCATGCACACGGGCCTCGATGCCCGTCACTGCCCCAAGCACTCCAAGCAGTCGAAGCGTACGAGGAGCTAGATTCATCTCTTCGTCCACTTCCCTCAACCCGGTTGCGATGACAGAGTCCCCGTCGAAGCCGTCTCTCTCTTCACATCCTCCTTTGGGAAAGGTGTAGTGACCAGCGAGCAAGCTCCGCTCTGAAACACACATATGCTCGCCACGGTTTGCTATTGCATTGATACGGAGAGCGGCGCTGGCCGTCACCCCCATCAGTACTTGCGGAACCTTGTTCCGTGAACGAACCACGATACCTCCTACACATGGGCGGTACTCGGCCCTTGTGCGCAGATCTGCGAATGTATTGGCAATGTTGCCAAGCACTTGAGTAAAACGTTCCTCATCCCACACAGGGATGAATGGGACACATACGTCAGTTCGTTCAAAAAAGTCTGTTGGACCGTAAAAGACTTTTGTGATGGCCATCTGCTGGCTCCTCCCCTGTGTAAACCCACTTAGGCATAGCGCACATTTCCAAAACACACAAGCACACCATCTCGGCGTGCTCGTATATTACATTCACAAAGATGAGCTACTTCACCTCAACCCCCATTGAGCGAGCGGTACCGGCAATGATTTTCATAGCCCCCTCGACATCGTTGGCATTCAAGTCTAACATCTTGGTTTCTGCTATCTCGCGAAGCTTGTCCTTTGCGAGCGTTCCGGCTTTAGAAACAAGGTTTTTCCCTGAGCCCTTCTCCTTACCTATTGCTTTGAGGATGAGGTTGGACGCGGGTGGCGTTTTAAGTATGAAATCGTATGAGCGGTCATCGTAGACGGAAATGACGACCGGGATGATGGAGCCCATCTTGTCTTTCGTCGCTTCATTAAACTTATTGACAAAGTCACCGATGTTGATGCCCGCTTGGCCGAGCGCGGGTCCCACCGGAGGCGCGGGGTTAGCCTTCCCTGCGGGAATTTGAAGCTTGACCTGTTTTGTTACTTTTTTTGCCATACAAGAGTAACTTACGAGCTCGCGAGTGAGAAATCAGTGTACCCGGCACTTTCACACGCTTGCGCACTATATGCTAATAATGTCGGTTCTGCAAACTTTCTCAGTACCCGGCGTATCCGTTAAAAAGTGCCGGATTCGTATAATAGTTGCTTACACTACTCGCTATATTCTACGAACCTGCAAGAAATCGAGCTCTACGGGGGTCTCACGGCCAAACATCGGCACCAACACCTTCACCTTTCCTCGATCCTCGTCCACCTCCCCAATTTTACCCTCAAGGTCTTTGAAAGGACCATCTACCACGATCACCGGCTCATCTGTCGCAAAATCAATTTTGTGCTTCACGGTGTCGGAGCGCATGCGCTTAAAGAGACCCTCTATTTCCTTCTCGTCGAGTGGCACCGGCTGAACACCGGAACCAACGAAACCGGTCACACGGGGGGTGTTACGCACAACGTACCATGAGTTGTCGTCCACAATCATGTTAACGAGTAGGTACCCTGGATAGATCTTTTCCTCCTCTTCAACACGTCGACCCGCCTTTATCTTGATTTTTTTCTCTGTGGGCACCACCACCTCAAAAATTTTATCCTCCATACCGAGTGATTCAATTCGTTGTTTCAAGTTGCGTTCTACGGCCTTCTCGTAGCCAGCATAGGTATGTATGGCGTACCAGTGACGTTTGGTTTGTTCCTCGTGTGTTGACATGAAACTACAAGTGAATTGATAAGCATCTGCAAACTACCCACCTCGGGTAATAAGATAGTTCAAACCTCTGGTAAGACCGAAATCGAGTGCACCAAGATAAAGTGCGGTAAGAATAGACACCGCAATCACAAGGATCGTATACACAATAGTCTGTCGCTGTGTGGGCCACGACACGTGCTTGAGCTCGCCGCGCGTATCGGAAAGATAGGTAAAGAGTCGTTGCATATAATATTCTGATGATTTGTCTCTAAAAAACAGCCCCTGCGGGCTGGCTTATCTTTTCATCATACACGAGGTCCGCTGTGGCGTCAAACGCCACAGCGATATCGTACTTAGCGTCGTTGCCTTGTAGGTGGGATACTGTAGTACGCGAGCTTATTTTTGGGCTGCTCGTGTGTGTGTCTTGCGTCGCGCAAGTCGCGCCACATTCTTTTGAATCGCCGGCTCCCGACTTGGCACACCGTGCCGAGCACGGTGATTTGCTTATTCCGCCTCTTCTTGCACATTCCTTATCTTCTCCCAAAAAACCAGTCTAACGGAACATGCTAGCAGATACACTGATTCATGCAACGGTCCTTATGCACCACTGTACAGAGCGTGATAAAACAACAACCCCGCAAAGGAGCGGGGTTGTTGTTTTATCACGCATCATCCCTTCCCTCTATCGAACCTCGAAAGAAATGCTCACGTTGGAAAAAATCTTATTTTCCCCAGTAGGCACTTGTGGGGCCATCGCTTTTGTACTCATCTCATCACCCCCTAGCCCCATCGGCGCGGCTTCCATCCTGTCGAAGAACATAGGATAGTTACCATCCTCACTGTATCCCACGATACGCACCAAGCGCACACCGAGATCATTCGCAATCTCGTTTGCCTTTTCCTTCGCTTGCTCGATTGCAGCTTTTCGTGCCTCCGCCTTCATCTTTTCGTCATCATCCACTGTAAACGAGAGGCCCCCCACGTTCTGCACTTGTGCGCCGGTCACCGCCTCAATGAGCTCTCCCGCTTTCGCGAGATCGCGTACGGTCACCGTCATGCTTTGGTTTAATTCAAAGCCCTTCTGCACCTGCTTGCCCGGCGGACAGGGCCACGTACCCACACACTTTGGCTGCTCCCACTCGTACTTCGGGGAAAGGTTGTAGGCAACCGTTTTCACATCTTTATCTACCTCCACACCTTTATCTTTAAGAGCCACAAGTGCCGCATCGGCCTTCTTGGTGGCCGCCTCCTGTACTGCCCCGACAGTTGCGCCTTCTTCCTGCACCATAAAGGTAAACTCGCCTACGTCAGGTTTTACAAACACCTCACCTGTCCCGGTGACAGTAATAACGTTCGCGCTTGGGATGCCCCCTCCCACGTACGCCCACTCTTTAAACGACTTCACTGTTTCCGCAAACAGAAATGCGGCGAGCAACAAAAGCACCAGGACGAGGGTGCCATGCACGCGACTACTTCGGTGAAGTGGGGTCTCTTTTTCTTGATTTGTATCTGCCATACCACGCTACATTAACTTGGTAATTTCTAGTATCACCTCAGTATACCACCAAAAAATAACATTCAGAGGAAAGGTGATAGCGATTCCTCGTAGTCAAGGTGGGTGAGGAAATCGTACAGATATCCAATGAGAAAACCCGCCTTTCCTGACACAAGCGCGACGCCGAGCATGATGAGGAATATCCCACCCACTACCGAAGCTACCTTAAGGTAGGGGTTGATGCGTGCCACAAGCTTGCTCGCGGTCGTAAATGCGAACGTAATCACCAAGAAAGGGACCGCGAGCCCGAGTGAGAACACAATAAGTAGTAGTGCCCCCGAAAGCGCGGAACCTGCGCTCGCAGCCACGAGAAGTATCGAACCGAGTATCGGACCTATACAGGGCGACCACCCAAGAGCAAAGGCCATACCCACCACCAGGGCCGCGATGGGTGAGCCTGGGTGGAGCGCCTTGGGTGCTTGGAAGTGGAACTCGCGTTCGAGGAGCCGTATTCGCACCGCACCAAGGAGAAATAAGCCAAATAGTATGACGAGTACACCTCCTATCCGCTCAAGCACGTCTCGCAGAACGGTCACCTCTTTACTCAAAAAGCCCGCCGCCACACCGAATGAAACAAACACCAATGTGAAACCGAGAATGAAGGCAAGACCGTTTACGACCATGCGCCGCCGCGCCCATTGACTTCGCTCCGGGTGCAGGAAGTCCTCTTCGGAAACCCCCGCGAGCATCGCAAGGTACGCGGGGACGAGCGGGAGCGTACATGGTGCGAAAAATGTGATGAATCCCGCAAGGAATGCTGGTCCAAGGAGTGCGAGCGAAGAAGTGTCCAACATACTGCTATTGTACCGATGAAAGATATGCTTCCTCAAGTTTTTCCGATGAAATCGGACCCCTAAGATGGGTAAGAATGCTCCCGCGCGTATCAGCAATCACAATCTCGGGCATGGCCCTTCCCCCCACAGATTTGTAGTAGGCATCGTCGGGGTCAAGTAACAGGGTGAGGTTATCGGCGCCCACGTCCGTAAGGTACGCGCGCGCCACTTCATAGGGCTCGGCACGATTCACCGCAACCACCTCCACGTCGCTGTGTGTACGCGCAAATTGACTCAAAACCACGAGGTGTTCTCTACAGTAGGGACACCACGACGCGAAGATGCCGATCACCCGCACACGAGAGGATCTGTGGGAAAATTCCACTACTTCGTTTTCAAGATTCCGCAAGGTAAGGTCGCTAAGTTCAACAGGCAACTCGTTGTTTACCGGAACAGGTTCATCGCGAGAAATGAGCATGAGTCCTAATCCTGAGAGCACCACAATCAAAATCGACACCACGGTGAGTGCGACCCATGGCCGTTTGCGTAGTAACGCAACGACGGTACGATATCTAATCAAGCTTGATAGCACGATCTACAAGCAGCTTCACCTGCTGGTACGGGAGCGCCCCGCTAAAGGGTAATTTTTTTTCCGACTTGGTGACCACCACATTGAATGGGGTCCCCTCCCCGCCCGCGGCGGCCGCATCATCCATCTGTGCGCGCACTCGCTCCTCTATCTCCGGCTTTGCAAGACACTCGGTGAACGCACCCTCGTCGAGCCCGTTCTCACGCGCAACACGCAGGTACGTCTCGCGTCCAAGTTCGGTTTGGTACTTAAACAAACCGTTGATGTACTTCCAGAATGTATCGTTCCCACCGACATCCCCCGCACACTCCGAGGCAACCGCCGCGGGAACCGCTTCGCTGTGAATCGATTCAAGTGGCAGGTGACGGTACACCCACGCAACCTTCCCTTGGTACTCTTCCACAATGCGCTCCATTGTTGGATGGAAACGGTCACAGAAAGGACACTGGAGGTCGGAATACTCAACCACAATAATGTCTGCATCTCGAGAACCCCAGATGCGGTCGGTGTCGTCCACAGCACGCATGTTCTCAACACTAGGCTTACCTGCGTCCGCCTCTGGTGCAGATGCAGTCGTACTACGGGTAAAGTAGAGTGTTCCCGATACCATGGCACCCGCTAGTACAATTGCGATGGGGATGAGAAAAGGATTTGCTTTAGTGTGCACTGGTTCGGACATAACATCGTTGTTGCGATTAATATACCCCATTGTAACCCACATCTATGGAAATCAATAGTACGCAGGTCTTAATTGTAAGAGTTCGATCTAACAACCGTCTGAGAAGTACATGAAGCAAATTGTCGTCACCAATTTCATGACCGCCGCATTGGGCTTTTCGCTGTTGGTGGCGCTCGTACTCAGCGCGGCGGGTTAGATTCGCTCTCTTTTGTTTCGCTTTGGTCGTGGCCCGCTTCAGGGCCTTTTTCAATGTACACAAAACGTCGCACACGCTGACCATCTCGCTCTACAAAACCGAGGAACATTGTAAGGGGACGCACCCACAGCTTCGGTTCCGCATCGTCAAGGTGCCTGTATACGACCATGTCTTCAAGTGTTTCAGAGTGGCGCGCGATTCCTATGACCTCGTAGAGCCCGCCCTTGAAGTGTCGGTACCTGCCCAGTTTCACTTTTTGCACCTCATTGTTCATTGCCTAAGTGTAGCACAATGCGTGGTACCCCCCTCGTACACACGACACATGCAAGGTTTGCACTTCGGGGCGACTACCGCAGCATGGAATCGGTCACGAGTCACTAACCATTCTGTTTCGTTCCTCGCAGAATGCTAAGTGCTTTCGACCCCGCCTCCCCGTCACTTTCTGGCTGATGAGAAAGTGACGGGTGCGGCTTTCGATTCCCGGTACTCGCTCCAAACGGCAACAGACTGAAAGCTTCGCTTCCAGTCTGGCCGCTTTGGGCGACTACCGGGAATCGAACCCGGATCGAGGGTTCCACAAACCCCAGTGTTGACCGTTACACCATAGTCGCCATTCCTTGACAGGAGCTCACTATAGGGCATACTTGCTGTCCATGCAAACCATGGCAACAATTTCATATTCTTTTCAGCTGGCGTCTGCGGGCGCATGGCGCGTTCGTTACGTTGGTACTTTGATACGAACTGGGAAGTGAGTCGTTGTGCGCCGTACATGTGCATAACAACCCGCTTCTCACGAAGCGGGTTGTTCGTTGACTTGGTACTATGAGTTGCACATCACCAAAGGAAACCACCATGACCACCCATGATTGGACAGAGCAGACCGATATCAAGGATCGCACTATCTCGTACTTCGTGCAGGGGCTACGAACCTTGTGGAGCTTACTTGGTCCGGAGCGCCCCATACTCGTATTGGTGGCGGGACTCACCGTACTCACCACTGGTCTTGAAATCCTCTTTAGCTGGTTTTTGAAGCTCGGCTTCGATGCGCTCCCCTCCGCCATCGCCGCGGGGAGCTGGCCAACCGCACTTTCATTCGCTATCGCAGGCCTCGTGGTGAGTAAGGTGGCGGGAATACTGATTTGGCGTTTTGTGCGAGAACCACTCGCACTTAAAAGTCTCATTCGGCTTGAGAACGCGTTGCCCTGTATCGCGCAGGAAAAACTGCTCGCCCTCTCACTCGGCTTCCACGAACGCTCAAACACGGGTAGACAGGTTGCAAAAATACAAAAGGGCGTGGAAAAACTACTCTCGATTCTCTCCAACCTTCTGTGGGGCTTCTTACACTCATTCCTCTACCTCGTCATGAGTGTCGGCGCGATTCTCATGTTGGATTGGCGTCTCGGACTCCTTTTTCTCGCCCCCCTCGTACCCGCCGTATGGCTTAACCTGCGCGTCTATGAACGCTTCACACCACTCTGGGAAAAGTGGGAGCGGAAAAAAGAAATGGCGAGCGGTTACTTCTTCCAGTCGCTCATCAATGTCGCCACGGTGCAAACCTACAGCCAAGAGGCGCGTGAGCTCAGCACCCACGGCGAGGTGCGAGTGGGGATGGTGGAGCTTGATACGCACACCTCACTCAGTGTGCAGAGGTACTACTTTGCCATTGGCGCACTTCTCAATGGGTTTTACCTCATCACGCTCGTGGTCGGTATCAATCTTACCGTGAAAGGAGAAGTTCCACTCGGCACCGTCGTGTTCATAGCCACCACGGGTGGCGTGGTGATTGGGAGCATCTGGGAAATGATACATCTCTATAGCCGCATCATGCGCGACCTCGTGGCGACACAACGTATGAAAGCGCTCCTCGATGAGGTTCCAGACATCGTACACACACCCGACGCAACCACCCTCGCACTTCCTCGCGGGGAGCTCGTACTTGAGAATGTCTCTTTTTCTCACACGCAAAAGGTGCACGCCACCATTGATGGGGTGTCCATCGTGTTTTCCCCGAGCTCGTTTGTCGCGCTCGTGGGGCGCAGTGGCGCAGGTAAAACAACAATTGTACGTCTCCTTGCCCGTGTGTACGATGTGACATCGGGCAGTGTGCTCCTCGACGGCCACGACGTGCGCACGCTCGAGGTGGGATGGTACCGCCGTTTATTCGCATTCGTCTCCCAAGACGTCGAGCTGTTCGATGCATCGCTTCGCTACAACGTACTCTATGGAGCACTCGATGCGGACGACACCATCCTCGACGAGGCACTTGAGGCCGCGCACCTCCGTTCGGTCGTCTACGACACGAAGCGGTTCCCCGACGGCACTGACACTGAAGTGGGCGAGCGAGGAGTACGCCTGTCGGGAGGAGAGCGCCAACGTGTGGGTATCGCACGCGCGTACGTTGCGCTCAAAATGGGGGCGAAAGTGTTGATACTCGACGAGGCAACCTCGAACCTCGACTCGGAATCGGAGCGCGCGATTCAAGACATGCTCGCAGGTATTCGCTCTACACTGCGGTTTACCACTGTGGCGATTGCGCACCGCCTCTCAACCATTCAGTATGCCGACACCATCGTGGTACTTGACCAAGGCAAGGTGGTGGAGCAAGGGAGCCATGAAGAGCTCGTGGCACACAACGGCGTCTACTCCCGACTCGCCGAACTTCAGTCACTGGGGGAACTTCGAGAGTAGGGCTCGCCAACATGCTAGTACCCCATAGCTTTCACGCTGTGGGGTGTTTTCTTGCCACGACGCACAACGGAACGCGGGAAAACTGTTGTGTTTCCAAGATACGTCTGTGCCTTCGTTCTTTTATGGTGCGCGAGAGAGGACTCGAACCTCCACGGCCTTGCGGCCACTACCACCTCAAGGTAGCGTGTATAGCCAATTTCACCACTCGCGCATTCTGACTACTCCATTCTGACTACTCATCACAACATGATTCGGTGAATCGTGTCTATTCTAATGATTTCCTGTAGTTTTGCAAACTTGCGTGTCAGTCTTGGTGCTTCGGAATCTTCGTACATTTTCAAGAACAGGAGTTGGGTCGCTCTTTTTGCAAAGCGAAGTTCATACACTCGCTTGCCTGTGCGTATACTGCCTTTCGCCCCAAGCAGGGCACCCGCCTTGAGTTTCACCCACTCGAGAAAGGGCAAGCTTGCGGAGGCCAGTGAGGTAGCGTATGTGTAGCTACTCTGCCAACGAGCATCCCAAAAGGCATACATGGAGCCATCTCCATCAAAGCAACCCCGATAGAAGTCGAAAAAGTATTCGTCTGGAATGTGCAGGGGTCCGATTGTTTTTGATTTCGCGGGAGTCAACCCAATCGACATCAGCCAGTCGTAAAAGAGTACGCTACCAAACTCGATACGTGTACTCGACCTTTGTTGGTAGCCACGTACCTTGGTTCCAACATGTATGTGTTCTATACCCAAGATACGCCTAAACGTTTCGAGTTGTTCGATGTCATTTGAGGTGAGCTCGATGTGTCGGCCATCACTCGATAGACACCCATCCGAGGACAGAAGGCCAACACAGTACGCAAGCTCAGGTCGCCACGATGTGTCGATCAGCTGTCTCGGCTTTGGACCACGTTTCCCCATGCAAAAACTGTACATTCCTCCACCTTGTGTACAAAGGTCTCGTATCCACAAAACCCGCTGTGAGCGGGTTTGTTAGGCGACTTTTTCCTCCTCGGGGGATGGTTCTGCGGGGGCTTCGGCTGTAGCTTCCGCTTCTGGTGCGGCCTCTGCCTCCGACACTTCTTCCGCCTCCTTCTTTTCGTTCTCCTCAACCGCTTTTGCCTCCTCAGCTGCCTTCGTTTCCGCTTGTAACTTTTCCGCCTCTTCCGCTTCACGGCTCAACCGTTCCTTTTCTCCGATATCAGACTCAATGGAATCACCCACCATGTACGCATTGCGCATCGAGCGGCGGATCTCTTTCGCGGCCTTGTCGCGAATGTAGTAAAGCTTCGCGCGACGCACTTTGGTGCGCTTCACGATTTCTATCTTGTCTATCATGGGGCTGAAGAGGGGAAATATCTTTTCCACACCGACTCCGCTCGCCACTTTTCGCACCGTAAAGGTAGCTCCGGGTTCCGTCCCGTGCTTGGTTGCAAGCACAAGGCCCTCAAACAGCTGGAGGCGAGTCTTTCCCTTCTCTTGGATTTTCTGGGACACACGCACAGTGTCCCCCGGCATGATGCCGAGCTTGCGTCGCGCTTCGACGTTGACCGATGTGTGGACCTCTTTTACCGCCATAGTGACGGGCACTGTACCATGACCTTATTGTTCACGCAAATAGTAGACATGATCACGTTCTTTGTGTTTTAGGAAAGAAAAAACCAGGCGTGGGGGACACCTGGCAACATCTCTGCTTATTGAACGCCCCACAACTCGGGCGACGACCATACGTCGCCCCTTGGGCGATGGACAATGCGTAGTCCCCCACACCACAAATACAGTGCACTTCGGCTAACTTTCTGCTTTCGGAACCCAAGCAACTACCGAAACACTAGAGCTAGTTATATTCTACTATCAAAATTTGTCAATCCCTTGCATTGCCACATTAAAGTCCTCCGGAAATGGTGCCTCTATGGCCAAGCGCACGCCTTGTACGTTGGATAAAATGAGTAGATGCGCATGGAGCGCGAGTCTCGTAAACCCCAGCGCTGGGGGTTTGAGAGCTGCGTACCTGCTGTCGCAGACCATGGGGTGCCCCACCGCTTTGAGATGCACACGAATCTGGTGGGTGCGGCCGGTCTTTGGCTCAAGATCGAGGTACGAAAACCCCTTCCCCTTGGCAAGCACCGTGAAGCGGGTGGTTGCCGCACGCATAGTGCCGCTGGCATCCGGCCCAGCCGACCATCGACGAAAGTCACGCCGCGACCTGCCTATCGGGCGATCTATTGTACCGTTCGGCGCGGTCACCTCACCCCACACAAACGCGCGGTAGTGCTTCTCGATTGTTCTGTTCTTGAACTGTTCTTTGAGAAATAGGAATGACTCCTGGGTCTTGGCGAGCACGAGCACACCGGAAGTTTCCCTGTCGAGACGATGAACAATACCGGGCCTATCAATGACGATACCGTTTTGCAAGCGCATCGGCTCCCCCACACTCACCATGTCGGGACGGTGTTCCCGCACCCAATCACACACGGTCCACCCATCGGTATGCCCGTCCTCGTGCACGGTAACCCCGGCAGGCTTGTTGAGCGCGAGTAGGTGGTCGTCTTCAAAGAGAATCGGGATTTCCATATGGAGAACCTACCATGACTAACGCGGGGCGGCTATTCATGAGCCGCCCCGAACCCGTTTCAACGCATACGGGTGTTTGCTGTAAAATTCGTTCTGGTCGAGAAGAGATGTCACGAGCGCATAGAGCCGTCGATCAATCGCTCGTGCGTCACTGTGACGGAAATAGCGCCTCATTTTCTTTGCATTCCCGAATGTATGTGACCAGTTGAACGTAAGCGTAATACGATGCTCGCCCGCCACCTTTTGGCGATGGACACGCAGGTCAAGCTCATGCTTTGCTCGCTCAATCAATCCCGGAAGGTCTTTGTTGGAATGATGCTCAATAGTGCGTATGAGCTCGCCGTGCATTAGACGCTCGACCAGCTCCTCGACAAGGTAGTACCTCCGACTTGCAGTGGCGTCGATTCGCACCGCATACGCAACTGCCTCTAAGACATCTGCACACACTTCATAGAATCGCTTTGCGCTACACTCCATTTCTTTGAAGATGCTCTCTGGTATGTGTGCGAGTACCGCAATACCCCGCTCGACACATGCCGCACCGAGTACACGGTTAGACACTAGGCGCGCAATACATTCTTGGAGTCCATAACGATCATCACCTAGCTCCGGACACCGCCTGTGCACTATCGACGCGAGCACCGCCTTAAGCTCGTAGTCTCCCGCCATTTGAAATGCGCGGGCCCCGTCGTGACTGTGGAGTGCTGTGCACGCGATTCTCACGTTTGTAAACTGATATCCGATCCTTTCTTCCAGTCGCAATATTTTCCCCAATTCTGACCGAGATGGTCTGCTCATCGAATCCTCCCCTCATGGTCTGACACTGTTGTAGCGCACTTCGTGTACTATGGCTACCGCCCCAACCGCCGCTCGCGGCGCGCATAGGCGCGGAGTATAGTGTCAAACTCTCGCTTGGAAAACGCCGGCCAGTACGTGTCGACAAAAAAAAGCTCGCTGTAGACGCTCTGCCACGGTAAAAAGTTTGAGAGTCGCTTCTCGCCACCGGTGCGAATAATAATGTCGGGGTCCGGCATACCTGCGGTCCACAACCGCGAGGCGAACGTTTTCTCATCAACCTGTGTAACACCCTCGGCAATAATCTTGTTGACCGCCTCGAGAATTTCCGGCCTGCCGCCGTAGCTTCCCGCTATCCAAAGGTGGTACTGCGATGCTTTTTTGTTCTTTACGTGCACGCTGTTCATCATCTCCTGCAAGTCATCGGGAAAACGGGTGAGATCGCCTGAGAAGTGCACCGCGACACCCTCTCTCTGTAGAGAGTCGACTTCAGCGGTGAGGAGTGTACGAAACAAGTCCATGAGGTATGACACCTCCTCCTTCGCGCGATTCCAATTCTCTGTGGAAAGCGCATAGACAACCAGATGTGTTACGCCGGCATCCTTACACCAACCCATAACCTGTTTGCTTTTCTTGTAGCCTCTACGGTGGCCCTCAAGCGTGGGGAGTCCTTGCTCTCTCGCCCAACGACGATTACCGTCCATGATGACCCCGATACAGGTGGGGGTAACACTGGTCGGATGGCTTGATTGTTCAGTGTCTTTTTTCATACGAGCACATGTCGTACAAAACTTAGGACCGACTCACCAGCACCTCATCAACACGTGCATGAGAGGGTCCCTTGTGAAGTGCACGTTCAAACTCTCGTAGTCGGTCGGTCGCTCCCTCAGCGAGCACCTCGACGGATCCGTCGGGGAGGTTGCGGGCTATGCACACGAGCCCGAGAGACATTGCGATACCCCTTGCAAATGCGCGATACCCCACCCCCTGCACTTCTCCTGTCACAACTGCGCGAAACCTTTCCATGCGAAAGGTAGTGTAGCACAGTCGGAACACAAACGGTCGTATATGGAGTGCTTACCCGGTCAAATCCACAATCCCCATATCCGTTTGTAATGTTCACAAACGCAAGTACGCCATTCCTTGGACTCAAACTCTAACTGCACGTTTTTGACATACTTACGAAATGATGATTAAATCGTGCAAGGAAAAATTGTAGCCTAGGAGAGGCGCCATGAAACTACTGACTGTAGGATTACACAAGGAACTGGAACAACTTCTAAGCAAGTACGGGCACTGGGTAACACGAATCTCATGTGGGAGTGCACATGATTGCACTGAAAAAGTTTTGGATTTCCTGGCCTCGTATGATTATTACATTGTGGTTGTTGATTTTGATACTGCAGTCGTGGATATCGAAGAAATCCGATGCTTTCGACGCACTGGAAAACCCTGTGCCATAATTGCATTACGAACCCCTAAGACAGGTCAGTCCGAGAGTGATGATCAACGGGCGTTCCTTTTAAAGGGGGGCACATATTTGTTCCACAAGGACAAGTACTTGAGTACAGGAATCGATGTACATGTTTTAATGGCTGCGCTG
Organism: Minisyncoccota bacterium; assembly: GCA_041908795.1. Lineage (GTDB taxonomy): Bacteria > Patescibacteriota > Minisyncoccia > Phycocordibacterales > UBA12088 > CAYLHB01. The sequence goes on from JAYRER010000026.1 coordinate 26,809, forward strand.
TCTGCGGCATCTGGGTATCGCGAACACACAGTGCACGAAATCATAACGATCACATATAAAGGCCACGTGATTAAGATTGACCAGGGGGAACGATCGGTAATAGTGAATGACGAGTCCGTTCACGTTACACCAAAAGTGTTCCAGCTGTTGTGTTTTCTCGCTAAACAAAAGAAGTCGTTAATAAGAAAACAAGAAATTTACGACTATATATATGGTGATGACCTCGAGGGACCTAAAGAAAAAATTATCGATGTCTTCGTGTGTCTCCTTCGGAAGGCATTGGCAAAACATTTACCGGACAACAGCTATATAGAAACGGACTGGGCAGGCGGAATTAGAATTTACTTCAGAAACTGCACGCAGGAAGGAGAACTGGTTGCATAAAGACACAAGGAGCCCCGCCGTACGTGCGGGGTTCTCAGTACCAAAATAAGCACACTCCAAGCTGGCCTCCTCGCCTTCGAATTTACTCAGGAGCTACTTCTTTCTCACTGTGCCATACCCGAGCTCGATTACGATGTGCGAAGCACGCGTCGCACTATTGGTATTTTACTTAGCGCTTATGCGCGATACTCTCCTACACAGTTGACATGGTGCAACACATAGGTTAGGTTGCCAATAGAGAAACAGGTCCAGGAGGGAACCGTGCACATACTGACACTAGGAGTGCCTCAAAACGTACTGAATTTTTTGGTTAGAAAAGGACACCGCACAGAAAGTGTTAACTTTTCGGAAACACAACACACTATTGAAAAAATTATTGACGATGTCAGAGACCACATTAGTTACCACAGCCCTGACGTCCTACTTATATTCTTCAATAACACCAAGCCACTAAAGACAGAGCACGTTCGGAAGCTTCACACAAGTGAAACGTTTTTGCCCATTGTCGGCTACGAGGACCTTGAACCAGGAACGGATTGGGAACATACCCTACAAAAGTTCCTTGAAGCGGGCGGGGCGTATCTTTTCCCCAGCTCAACGGGCATACCTCTACTTTACGCAGCACTTCTCGCATCTGAACGCAACGTGAACAAAAAAGACGTCATCACCTGTGACTACGGTGATTCCAGAATTAGTGTTCACCAGAAAGATAAGATGGTGGAGATAAACGGAAGCATCATATTCTTGAGCCGCAAAGTGTATGATGTTTTGCTCATACTTGCGAGAAACAAAGGGAGACTGGTCAGTCCGGAAAAAATTCTTAGCCACATAACATGCGATTCTCCTGGCGCCGAACCCGGCGCAGACATTGTAAAGGTCTACATCTACGCCCTTCGTAAGGTGCTTGGGAAACATGGGGTTGGTAGAGGTTTCATAAGGACGCGGTACGGATTCGGGTACACAATTGAATAGCAAGCTGCAGAAAGCCCAGGCCCACACGTCGGGGCTTTCCACTTGCGTACCGTGCACGCTAAGGCTCGGTCACTCTCGCGGGTCTCGCATCGCCATCGCCAGGCTCAGGCTCACTGCGACCTCGCTCCATCGACCCCCACTCGCGCTGTGGCCTTCGGCCAGCTTCGCCAGCGCTCGGTTCGAGTCCCCTAGCTTGTGACAAAGCAAATCAACCGGCACATCCGTGCCGGTCTCATTGCTTTTGTGCACGCTAAGGGACTCGAACCCCTGACATCCTCGGTGTAAACGAGGCGCTCTACCAACTGAGCTAAGCGTGCGTTTGAGAAGCGTACTGCAGTTACGACGCCTGGTCAAACATCTCCGCATGTTTGAGTATCGCAGTGTGCACACTGTCTGAAATCCAATCGTCATTTACGGCACCCGCTATACGGACCTCTGTTTCAAATATTCTTCGTACACGCTCTATCAATTGCACAACACGATCCTGTTGTTTTTGGGTCGCGAATCGTGCAAACACCTCCAGTTGTGGCTGTATTTGAGACGCAATCATTCTTCTAAAAGGATGCTGTTTCATGAGCTCTTCCTTTCCAGCATCAAGCCACATAGAGGTCAAACGTGCCAAGTGACCATGGTCAAGCCCAACAATAACCCTTGGCACCTCAAGTTGTCCTTTGTAGGGACCGGACTGGAAATACTTCACTTTCGCAAGCTGACCTCTTCCCAACTCTTCACGAATACGGTCGAACTTTTTTTTAAGCTGGGACGAAAAGGTCACATCAATAGCTATACCGAGGTGTGTGGTCGCGTCATCCCTCTGAAACTCAATCACCTCATCAACCCCATTTACGTAATCATCAAATTCTGAAGTGGAGTATGCGGTTGCATGAGGCCCAAACCAACCTAGTCTTCGCAAGCAGTCTGCCGCAACAGCCTCAAGGGCCATCGCTTGTTGCTTAGCCTCCACATACCCGGGGTCGGTTGATGCCATTGCTTGTTTAAGTTCTGTAACACGCACAAGGTCGCGCTCCACAACCTCGGGTGTATAAAGTTCAGAAAAATCTCTCGGATTGAACCTTGTTGGAGATACCTCCATAGCCTTTTGCAAAGCATGCTCGTAGAGTGTACCCGGTTGGTAAGAAGGTGGCCTTTCCATAACTCTAAAATAGAGTACCCAAATCTTGTCCCCTCGGAGGGAATCGAACCCCCATCAACGGCTTAGAAGTCCGCGGCTCTATCCATTGAGCTACGAGGGGATGTGAACCCACATTAGTGTGGTGGGAGTACGACAATAGGTCGAACCGCACCCTACGCCCCAAATCCCCCAAGAGTGAGATTTCTCAGACTCTATTCTTGTGTGGTCGGGATCGAAACCCACTTTACCATAGCCATACCATCACTCAATAAACTCAACCACCTCACTTTTATCATCCTGTGCCTTTTCTGCTTTGGTCCTTTCCCCACCTTCCATAGCCTCCTCCTCTGGCATATCCGATACAGGTACACTACTAGTCGCAACGTCAACTGTCGTGGCAGTTGCTACATTGCGCACAAGCTCTTCTTCAAGTACCTTTCGCCGCTCACGATATGATTTGAGGGTAATCTCAAATGCCTCCTCGTCAAGCAACGCACCGCGTACGAAAGGTGGTTTACTGATCGTGACGGAAGAATTAAATACAAGATAGGTAGAGTAACCCACAAGCGCCACAGTGAGAAGTGTGCACGACGAGAGCGCAATATGCCAGAGCTTGAGAACCGGAAAGTCTCTTGGGGGTGTGTGCTTCTTGCGCGTACCGACGTCCTGAAATGTTTTTGTAAGAGTTTCTAGAAGTTTCATATACCTAGTACATAGAATGTGATCTCCCCTGACCACCTGTCACTCTCGCCCTTACTTAGGGTAACCGCCTCAACCGCAACAGCGTACGGAAGGTGTTCGATGCGTTCCGCAAATGAATAGCAGGCATCCCAACTCCCTCCAACCTTAACCGCCAGACGTCCGGCCCGTTCTCCTTTCACGTCCTTCGACCCTCCCAATGTCGTTTCAATGACCGACACTATCTCCACATCCAGATTAAGACTTGCACCCGTTCGCTCCACCATTTCAAGCAAAGGCGCTGGATCGTTAAACTGTAGGAAGTATGAAAGAAGCTCCTCTCTGCTACTCTCAATTTCCCTCGCTCGCTCACGAAGTGCCGCTTCTTCAACTTTACGCTCCTCATGAGTGGCAGCCTGTTGTGCAAGCTCAACAACCTCACCCCGTGCAATCATAAGCGCACGCACAAGGTACACATACGCACCTCCTATGCTTAGGCATACTATTGTAACAAGCGCGAGGGAACGTAATAGTGACGTGGACATGTTCTACATGTTAGTCGTCTGACACGGTAGTATTCTTAAGCATCGTGGCTTCCCGAGAGGAGCTTGTTGTTGCTACAATCTTTGGCACAAGCGTGAACGTGAAGGAAACATCAGTGCTTTTGGCAAGATCGGTAAACGGTAGTATCACCTCCTGAAATACAGGCGACGCTTTGAGTGTGTCGCGAAAAGCGACCAGATCGCTACGCTTCTCCGCCGCGCCTGTTACCAAAAGTCGCGCCGGTTGCCCGAAAGGCTGAGTGAACGAAAATGATTCTACTGAAATGGAGGAGGAACGCGCTCTTAATACCTCTTGCACATAACTCATTGGTGATACAGTACCTAAGAGTGATTGGAGGCGTTCAACATGGTTATTAGTTTCACTAAGAAGCGCTTGTGCTTTTTCGGTATCTCCTGCGTTCCCACCTGCTCGCACAGTCGCCTCCCCACGTGCGGTTGAGACCTCGGCCCGTGCGGCCACATACCAAGGCAAAAGAAATACGTTTGCGATAAAAAGCCCCACACTTCCGAGTGTTAGACATACCACTACAAAGCGAAGGTAAAACTCGCGGAGCAGTAAGCGTTTTTGTTCTTGAGGAAGGAGATTAATCATATATTACGAACACCGTTCTACACTTCGAAGTGCGAGCCCCACTGCGGTTGCATATTCGAGCGATTGCGCCGCAGGTATGGGTGGCACCGTATTCGGTGCATACACATACCTCCACACATTGCCTATGGTAACTGGCATGTCGAGCTCACTCTCGTAGTACTCCGCGACTCCGGCCATATTCGCGTTCCCACCGGAAAGTACGAGTCGACTCACCGGACCCGTACGAACAACCCCTGTTGTGTGCATTTGATTGTACGTCACATGCTTCCCCACAGCCTCTACCAGCGCATGCACCGCCGGCAAGAGCACCGAATAGAGCTTCTCGTACTCTTTCACATTCACAAATCCCACCTCGCGTTTGAGGCGCTCTGCCTCCGAGTAGCTCACCGAAAGGCCTTTCACGATCGCTTGGGTGAAGCTGTCACCACCGTTTTCAAGCGTTGCGGTGAAGGTCACAATACCGTAGCTCACAATAGTAAGACTTGCCTCACTGCGCCCGACATCTACGATGATGTGTGTTCCCTCGTCGTTCCCCACAAGCGCACGAGCGGTTGCTTGCCCCTCTATCTCAAGCGATAGAGGTGTAATACCTGCCTCACTCAATACTTCCACGTACTGTGCAATGAACTGAGCTGGGTATACCGACACATTCACAAATGGAGGCGTAGCGGGACGTTCTACAACAACATAGTCGAAAATTGCCTCTTCCGGTCCGAGTGGAACATTCTCTTTGAGATGGAATTCAAGCATTTGACCAAGCTCCCCTTCGGACGCGGGTGGCACCTCCATTTGGAACAAGTAGGCATGCTCCTCGGGAAGGCAAAGGTGCGCAAATGAAATATGGTGCTCACGGACAAGTTTTCCGAGGTGCTCCGCAAGAATGCCGGGCTCTTTGATATCGCCATTTTCGACCGTGCCCGGTGGTAAATCGATCTTACCGAATGCCACAAGTTCAGCGCCGTACGAACGTGTCTCAAGTGAGACAAACTTAATGGAATAATCAGAAATATCTATACCGGCCGCGGGCATTGCAAGAAAACGAGGGGGTGGAAAGGCCCGCGCAAAAAAACTCCTCTTTCTTGGTAATAAAGGTCGCACACACAAAGTATACCGCACACCTCAAGAGTAGAGTGTGGTCATGGTCAACATTGTGTGTACATCACACAATGCGTGTGCCTGGAGCAAGAGGGGTGGATGGTTCGAGAAAAGCAAATCCTCCCTCGTCGTTTGACGCGGCAAGAATCATCGCTTGACTCTCGATACCACGAATCATTCTCGGCTCGAGGTTGGTCACAAAAGGAAACGTTTTTCCCGCAAGCAGTGCGACGTCGGGCACGTGTGCCGCGATGCCGGAGACCACCTGTCGTGGAGCGCCTTCACCGAAATCAACCGAGAGTTTGAGCAGTTTGTCCGTGTTAGGTACAGGCTCGGCCGCAAGCACCTTTCCCAGTTTGACCTCAATGCGCTTGAACTCATCGATGGTGAGCTTGGGGTTGGAAATCGAGGAATCGTGCGTGGGTGAGGGTGTAGATGAAGTTGTGGAATCTGCGCCCGATGGGGGTGGTGTGGTGTGCGAATCGGCTTTATCCGAGCTGGATGCGGGTGTGGTGTCTGTGGCACCAGCGCGTGCTCGGTCGAGGTATGACTGGAGGATGATAGCCGCCGCCGCGGCATCCACCGCAGGGAGCGAGGTTGCACGCGATGCGGCGAGCACCTCAAACGCTCGACGCGCTTCTGCGCTCGAATACGACTCCGGCACAAGTTCCACCTCAATACCTGTCGCGCGCGTGAGGGCTTCAGCACAAAGAGTGATACGCTCACGAATGGGGTTTGGTGCACCGTGAGGATTTTCCGACGCACCCATCACAATGTGGCCAACCTCCCGCTCACGCACAATGGATGCAATTTCCCGCACAAGCTCGTCGGTGTTTGCGACAAGTGCGAGCGGAAACGCCACCATGCCCTCATCACCGGAAATCGCGAGCCCGACACGTTTTTCACCGTAGTCTATGCCCAATGTGGTAACCATGCGCACAAGCATACCACCACTCGAGCCTGTGTGGTAGCATACGCACATGCTCGAGCTCACACTCACACAGCCGCAACTTCTCGCGCTCACAGGCGTCATGCTCTGGACCCTGCCGTGGAAGGCGTGGGCCTTGTGGACCGCGGCGCGCCGAGGCGATTTTTGGTGGTTCTTCGCAATACTCGCCCTTAATACCCTCGCCCTCCTCGACATCTATTACATTTTTATTGTAGCCAAACAGCAAGACGCACGAGGTGAGTAACGCGCCAACCTGTGCTATAACAAGGTGCACCAAGGAGAGGTGGCTGAGTGGTCGAAAGCGGCGGTCTTGAAAACCGTTGAAGGGCAACCTTCCGTGGGTTCGAATCCCACCCTCTCCGCCAAGTAGGGCGCCCTAAAAGCGACCCGAGTGCTTATAAAATATGAAATTTGAACTAGAAACCAAAGCAAGAAACACACCAGACGATGAACTCATTGCTGATGTTAAACGTGTTTCTGTTGAAATATCAAAATCACCAACGTTAGACGAGTACAACGAAAGAGGTAAATTTCACGGTACTACACTTACAAGGCGATTTGGTAGTTGGTTTAAGGTGCTTGAAATGTGTGGGTTAGAAAAAACAAGAAGTGATTTAAATATTTCAGAAGAAGAACTATTCCTAAACCTAGAAGAGCTTTGGGTCAAATTGGGTAAACAGCCAAGATATCAAGAAGTTTGTAAACCATTATCTAAGTATTCTGCTGGTACCTATGAAAAGCGTTACGGTACTTGGCAAAAAGCCTTAGAAAAGTTTGTTTCATATATCAACAACGAAGGCAATACTTCTGAAGATGTTGATGTGCCTAAAAGTAAAGTTATTGAAGGAGAAGCTGATTCAAGGCATAAAACAAAAAGAAGTATCAATTGGAGGTTACGTTTTTTGGTTATGAAGCGAGATAATTTTAAATGTAAGAATTGTGGTAGGGCACCTGCTACAGATCAAAGTATTATTCTTCATGTTGATCATATAAGGCCTTGGGCAAAAGGAGGAGAAACTGTCTTAGAAAATCTACAGACTCTTTGTTCGGTGTGTAATATTGGTAAAAGTGATTTGGAGTAAAATCATGACCCCGACCCACATGCCTCAGTTTAGTCACTGAAATTATCTCAAATAGTCCTTATGGTGTCTCACCGCTCTGGTACTGAACCCACATGGCCCGCCAAAGTTGGAAATCGGAATCAGAAGCCGAAAGGTGGGTAATCTTCTCGCCATCAAGAGACGCCTCTCCTCACGCAGGGGAAACCATGCGACAATAATGCCATGGGTAATGAATCGGAGTGGTACCAAACATTGGTGAGACCCGAGTGGGCACCACCCTCGTGGGTGTTCGGGCCGGTGTGGAGTGTACTCTACCTGCTCATCTTCGTATCCTTTTCTGCAGTATTCTACAAAGCCACCACTAAACAACTTCCTCGCTCTATTGCGCTTCCCTTCGCGCTCAACCTCGTGTTCAACTTTGCGTTCACCCCCATTCAGTTCGGACTTAAGAACAACCTCCTCGCATCAGTGGACATTCTCCTCGTGCTTGCCACACTCGTGTGGGCAATGAGTGCGGTGTGGCCCCACCTACGGTGGGTCGCTTACCTCAATGTCCCCTACCTCGCATGGGTCTCGTTTGCCACCGTACTCCAGCTCACCATCACCTACCTCAACACCTTCGCATGACGCACCCGCACACATTTAAAGCCGAGCTGTGGCGCTACCCGAGCACAAACGGCGGAAGCTGGTACTTCATCTCGCTCCCCAAAACGTACGCCACAGTAGTAAAGAAAACGTACAGTGGAA
>JAYRER010000027.1:0-7182 GCA_041908795.1 Minisyncoccota bacterium
AATAAAGTGACGCGCAAGGAATTGAAGCACGTGCAAGACCTACTGAACGAACGACCACGCAAGGTTTTGGACTGGCGAACACCGAAAGAAGCGTTCGAGGAATTATTAGAAAAACGTGCAGTTAGAGTTTGAGTCCAAGTCCTATAAAAGTAGCAAAAGCTAAGGGGGGTCGCTGATTCAGCGACCCCCCGATGGAACGGCCTAACCGCGCTTCTGGCGAGCTAGGCTCATCCTATGTGCCATGTCACGCTTTCTCCGTTCTCCTCAGCCCGATTGCTGAGGAGTGTTCCGGGCCCGTTGAGGCCTGGTCTTTGCGCGAGCGGGAATCTTAATCCCGCTCGCGCGCCGCTGCCGTTTCGTCAGGCGCCGCCGATGCCGTTCGTCATGATCGACGTCGTGACCTTGCCGCCGGTGGGTCGGACCTCCATCCGACCCCGCCGCCGCAGATCGCCATCGTACCCGAACGCTGTCGCTTGCGTGAACAATATGGTGGATTTGGACTTTTTCATCCTTTTCTCCTCGTCTGTTGGTGAAAGAACATCCATAGTTGACCCACACGGGCCCACGACCATGGACTCGAGTAGGGTAGCATGCCTACTGGTATATGTCAAGTCTTTTGGGTGTTACGTATAGAACCTGTAAAAATGGGTATATTTTAAGCCACTTTCTAATATACAAGAAAGAGAGGCTCCGTGCCTCCCCTCTACCTTTCTTTATACGCACCTGGCATACCTACTCCACCCGCGCATTTTTCGCCATTGCGGACTGTTGCTCACCAAAATGTGAGATAACGAGTGCGAGGGTGAAACTCGCCAAAAGTATGCCCAAAAAACCCATGGTGAACCGAAAAAAAGTGCGGTTAAAAAGGCTACTCATGTATAAACTCTACCACCACTCTCATACTTTGTCATATTTGTTAACCATTTCTGCTCTATATAGCTGACAGCTACTCGCTAGTTTTCCGACACTACTGTGGGAATACCGTGGCATAGTGTTTGCTCTGGCCTGAGAGTATGCTAGTCTTCCGTCAGTTATGTATGGGCACTTGCGTTCATTTACAATTAGTTACTATCATTGCAGAAGTACTTCAGGCTCAACCGAATGAGTGGAGCAATGAGGACGTCAAATATGGTTTTCTCATTGCTCCTCTCATGATGGGGGAGTATATCCGGGGCAGAACGCCACCGGAGTCTAGACAGGAGAAATTGGATGAACCCTACTGTACAGCAACTGCCAATACCATGTACGCCAAGTCGAACTGGAACAGGTCCCTCGCCTGTGAAAGTTAAGGACGTGATGAATATTGAAGCATTTTTTTCGACAAGTCTCTGGGAAATTGTAAAGCAAGTTGCAAATGCGGCAAAAAGCAGGGACTCCCAGCTCGGCAATATGATAACAAGGCTCAAACCAGTACACGCTCAAATACTGGTCTGTCTGTATAGTGAGCCCAGCTGTCTTATCCTTGCGAATCTGCACAAGCTCCTCACAGGCCATCAGATCTACCACGCCCTCGAACACTCCCTTGGGAGCAAGGGCGAAGGGGCATTGGGACTCGTTCTTGTTGGAAGTGACATGTTTGACAAAAGGACGAGGGTGCTTGAATTGACTCCCAAGGGACGTGAGGTGGCCAGATTACTTAGCGAGGCACTCGATACGGTCCTTGCACCGTTAGGGCACTTAATCCCGAATGTTCGAAAAGAAATTTCAAATATTCTACATATGGAGTAACTACTCACTGGGGCGACCGCACATTGCGGCCGCCTCGAACTTTTTATACACATTTACATTAAATTTGCATTAAACAACTTCAGCCTCACCAAATCTTCCCATGCAATAAATCAACTAAGTTGATCTATTGCATACGTTAGCCGACCAATTGCGCGGACGAGACTATGATGAAGATACCGATAGTGTTGAGTGTGAAGGTGAGAACAAGAAACTGCCACGTAGCTAACTTACTGCTTCCCAACAGTCCGATACCTATTTCATCAGGGAACGGAGAGGCGATAATGAACGCCCCGAACACGGGGAGGAGCCACGCAAAGTATGGTGTACGAAACAGGCGTGCGATGGACGAGCCGCGGAAACGCCCGAACAGCGGACGCACCTCTTCGTACACACGATCTTTGAACAACCTTAAAATGGTGTAGTCTCCTACAACGCACCCAAAACCAGCAGTAATGGCAATGAAAATGGGGTTAAGCTCGGTTGCCAGCGCAAAGAGCACCACGCCAGCGGGCGCCACGGTGAATGTCGAAACGAAAAACACCCCCGCGACGAATGCGCCGATATAGCCATACTCATGGAGACCACGCAAGAAGGTGTGTACGTCATCGCTCTGAAGTACGAACACGAGAAGAATAATGCTTGCAAAAAGCATGCACGTATTGCGATACCTCCATTCTGTAAAGATGTTTCTCATGTTCAACATGCTGATAAATCAACTAGGTTGATTTATTGCTCTCGGGAGTGTGCTTCACCGGCCAGAAGATGAGCGTCATGGAGATGACGAAGAACGGCAGAGCTGCCACGAGCGTTTTGAATCCGGGCGTGGGTTCGCCGAACGCACCCCCTATCCTGCTTGTGATGAGATATGCGGCGAGCGCTGTGGAGAGCGGGAGCGCCCAGAGGGCGAAGCGAGTCCATCGTTTGAATGATTGCTCGGGACGGAAGAAGAGTATAGCCATAGTGAGAGCGGTACCGAGTGAGTAAAAGAGTGCCGGGACTCCGAGATACCGCGCTTGTCGATAACTTACACAAAAAGGTTCAACCACTTCAAAACACCAATACAATGTATAGAGAGAAATAAGAGCCACCACAACGGCCACACAAAAAATACTGTAGGGAGTGTATAGTTTCTGCATGTTAATTGTTACCGATTAATTGTTGCGTATTTGCTAGCACTGTGAGTAATTGAGCTCCTTCGTCGGGCACTATAGCACGATGACGTACTAGGCCACTTACTAAAACATTGAGCCACACAATGAGTCGCTTCGCCTCTATGAGGCGCCCCTTCTTGTGCAAATGTTTCAGTGTGGCCGCATGAACAAGGAGTACCACCTTGACCGGTTTTTTTGCGGTCATGTGTGTTACCACCTGTTCAAACATGCGCAAGTGGTCGTTGAAGGAGAGAGATTGTGTGCTCTGTACCGTACTATCAACAGTGCCATTTCCATCACTGTCTACGTTGAGGGATTGTACGGCACCAGCAACGATGTTGAGGGTGGCGCTCATCCGTTCGGTAACGGGAACATCTTTGAATGTTGTTGACGACACGACAGTATCACCTAGCACGTCATCAATGATAAGTGTGAAGGTGCCTGTTGCGGTACCTTCAAGTCGAATCAGATATTCACCTTCCTTTGGCACCCCCGCATACTGCCCCTCGCCGAAGCGGAAGTAGTAGCCACCGGGAATCGATTGTTCGATGAAACCATCAGGGGTAGTACCGACCCGTCCACCAGCAGAACGTGTTATAGAAAGCAGCACCGGGCTGTGCACGCTCACGCGCAGTATACTCGCTTCGTCATTGGGATTTTGTTTGGTGCGTGTCACACCCTGCGGCAAAGATGAAGTTTCATTTTTTGTGAGCACCCGAGAAATGAGTTGCTGAACTTCTCTCTTTCCAAGTATGTCGGCATGGGTTGAACCAAATACCAAGAATTTCTGCAAGTTAACAAAGTACACCTCCTCCCCACCCACCCGTGCACTCCTCCACACCACCGTTCCATCTCCCTCAACAGTGAGTATCTGCTCATAGTCGAGCGCCGTAACCGTCTCACAGTACGGTGTCACAACCGCGCTGTCGTGGCACACCCGCTTGGGGCGACCTACGTAGCGCACACCCTTCAGGGTGTCGAGGCCCCAGCCAACAACCGTGGTGACCTTCACATGAGCGGGCGGCTCCCACGTATCGAGCTCATCGTGGAGCGTGTCCGCTCCCGAAAGGAGCGCGGGAATCGCGCGGTCGGGGGTTATCGTAGTGTCACGCTCCGGCTTGTTTCTGTTTTGACCCTTCATGAATGCTTGCAACTCTTCAAACGTATCTATCGTACTGTCGTACCCTTGACTCACGCCCGGAAGTACCCCGTCTTCGAGCACGATCACGGGGTCGCTGACCGCATCGAAGTACGCGCGTGAGGGGAGGAGACCGTACGCACCGGGCAGTGTTCGCCCTATCGCGCGAGCGTCGGCATTGCTCAAGAACGGCCCGAACGAGAAAGGGATACCTTGCCCCTCACCATGGAACACGGATGCGATTGCTTTTGGGGTGCCGAGCTGGGGAGGAGCAACCATGATGAGCTGGTCTATGAGCGCATCACTCCCCTCACGTTCCATATCTCGTAGGAGCGCCTTACCCACAAGCCCGCCGTTGCTGTGGGTGAGCAGGGTAACGCGACCCGATGCGGAACCGTCAGCAAGTTCCTCTACCACTTCGCGCAGACGGTATGATTCGGACTGAGAAATGCGCATAGACTCACGTGCAACGTACCGCACATCGTAGCGCCAGTCGTAGGGAAGCGCGCTCCACTCCGTGATAAGGTGTTCGTCTTTCACGAGGCCGTCCATGAAGGAGACGAAGTCGTCGTAGATATCGAGACCGTATGCACGCTCCACCAAGCCGTCGGTGTACATGGTGTCATTCGTGCGCGGGGTTCCTTCTTCGGTGAACTGCAGTGTGCTCGGAGTGTCAAAAAACCCGGGTGGCCACACCTCCTGTGTGTCACCTTTGGGGTCCGTAAACGAGAGTGTGCTCGCTTGAAAGCCGGGAATAAACGCGACCGATGAGTATCCCACCTGAAAAGTGGGTGGGGTATCTGCACCAAGAAGCGTGGTGGTACCCTGGTGCGCCGCAGAGAACCGATAGTGATAGTGCCCCTTCGGGTACGAGCCGGTTGCCGTGTACTGCTCGCCGTTTGAGATATCACCGTCACGTAAGTGCTCAGGTGCGGTGGTATCAGTGGACATGGTGATACTCTGCACGAGGGTGTCGGTATCACGGTTGCTCACTGAAACCGTGATGTTATGGGTACCCACTGCACCCACAACCACCACCTTGAACGTGAAGGAGTCGGTGGGGAGTCCACGCTCAGGGTTGGAACCCTCGGAGGCGACACCACGCACACCGTCATACGGGGCCTCTACCGGATACGAAAGCGTTGTCTCTTCGGGAGTGTTCCCTTGCACGGTGATGCGTATACCCCCAACAACCTGTCTCTCGTACCACGCTTCGTCGTAGGCGTATGCGGTGGGAACAAAACGCTTGAACATTGAGGCAAACGAGCTGAAACGAGGCTCGGGGACAACGGTCGGCACCGAGATTTCTGGATGCGTCACCACCAGGTAGTACTCACCCTCGTCGTTCAACACGAGCTTGTCCGAGGTGAGGCGGGTGTACCCCTGGCCCATACTCCATGGGGGAGACCCGTACACACCCGAGGCTCGGTACTCCCCGTACCAATGTGTGCGGAACGTGTCGTGTGTTCGATGGAATACTTCAATTGCCAAGCCGCTTACACACCCATCCCCAAACGGGCCACACTCTTCCGGAGGTATGGGTAGGTTTGCCCAGGAAAGGAGGAGTGGTCGAGGGATGGGCGAGGCGAGCAGTGTGTCCCCATCGGACAACGTCTCTCCGTCCACGGTAATTGTTACGTCGTTCGGGAGCGAGCGACCGAAGAATGTGGCAAAGTCATCACGATCCTCACATGTGGGGAATGGATCGAGGGTACGCTCACCGCTCTCGATGGTCCCGTTGCCACTGTAGTCCTCTTCCACAAGAATTCCGCCACAGGTCGTTTCTGCAATAAGCGCGATACCGGGAAGCACAACCGTCCCAGCTACTACTGTTGCCAAAGCTGCACCAAACTTCCACATGGAGATATCGTAGCACGGTAGCGTGTACTCGCGGTGATATACTCCACAGGACACAAAGGTCTCCGATGATTCGAAGGTACCGGCACCTTTACATTCGGGACACACTACTTTTCGGGCGGAAGGTTAAACTGTCTACGGAGCGTCTCGTCGCCTTCGATGCCGTCTGCGACAATGTACACGAGGTCTCGTCCGAGCGTGAGGTGAAACTTAAGGAGTGCTATCATCTCGTCACACCGATGCGGGTAGACCCACACACTGTCTTGGAGCTTCACGAAACCTGTGGTTATGAGTAATGAGCGAAGCTCGTCGCGCACCGACCGCCGTTTTTCTTTTACGTCAAAAATAACAATCCGCCACTTTTTGTCCCACTTCTTTGACCGGACCTTCTGCACAAGCGTAAGCTGTGCGGTACGTAGCGCCTGATCGAGCCGCTTTCTTCCACTGTCGGTAATGCGATACCTGTCCCCTTCTTTCTGTATATACCCCTGTCGTATGAGCCTGCCGATGGTTCTGCGGATGGTTTGCTTTTGACCATACTCATTTAAGTGAGGTACACATGTTCGCAAAAGCTGAAGGGCATTTGGTGCCACTACGGCGACACCTACAATTCCTATGGCCATAAGCGTTCCCAGTATTGCCGTTTCAGCTCGCTTGTTTCTCGACTGCTGAGCGACAAGGTCCTCCAACGAACACAACGCATCCGTTTCTTTGCCTGCCATCTTTGGCATGATGGAACAAATCGTACCAACTGTTGAGCGTTTTGTAACGACCGTTTTGAAACGCTTGTGTGGATTGCTTCACAACGGAAAGTCCCTATTTGCCACATTCAGCAAAACTGTAGCTAAGCGTTTCTATACGACCGTGCTGAAACGCTTGGATGGTTGGGGTGGGTAGAGGAAAAGAGTTTATAGATAAAGGAAGGACGGGAGAGTAGCTGGAATAGGTGACGAGAAGAGTAGGGATAAGGAATGTGGGGAAGGATTGGCAGTTTGAAAAGGGCTTTGTGTTGGTTTGTGTGGAAATGTTGAACCCAATCGGAGTGAGTCAGCGTTTCTATACGACCGTGAGGAAACGCTTGGGTACATGGTGACTAAGCGTTTTGATACGACCGTGGGGAAATGCTTGATGTGGATTGTGAACAGGTATGCAGGAGGTATGTGGTGTGCATGGTTATACTTTTCATTCTGTTACGCCTCCCTGGCCGAATACGACAAAACCCCCTTCCCTTGCGGGTCGGGGGTTTGCCGTGTACTGAGCGTAACGAGTTACGTCAGTCCATCGTCACTCAACTTATTTGTTGAGGCT
>JAYRER010000028.1:0-29400 GCA_041908795.1 Minisyncoccota bacterium
ACCAACCAGGTGTGTTCACTCTTACCTTCAGTGGAGACGGTTTAGTGTCTGTGACCACAGACTGTAATTCAATGAGTGGAACATATAAACTAAATGGCAATCAAATCATGTTTGGTCCAATGGCGACGACCAAAATGTTTTGCACTGATTCTCAAGAGCAGGAATTTGCAAAAATGTTTGAAGAAGTTCAATCTTACTTCTTTACGACCAAGGGCGAATTGATTTTTGAGTTTACATTTGATAGTGGCACTGCCACTTTCCGCTAACAACTGCATGCTTGGTGTTGTATGACCCGAGCAGGTGTCTCATCATATTGATACTAAGTCCGACTAGCCCCCCGAAGCGCAGTGCGCACACCTCACCCCATCCGCGCACACGCACGGCAGGTGCCGAAAAACTCAAGGACGTGCCGGTCGATACGCGCAAACCCCTTCCCCGCACCTTGCGCCTTTTTCATGAGCCGCTCCTCCAAATCGTCGAGCAGAAGCTCCTCCCCTTTCCCGCAGTGTGTGCACCGCACGTGGTGGTGGTGTGTTCGCTGAAACTCAACAAGGCGCGCACCATCAGGAGCAACCGTCGCCTCGATGAGGTTCGCGCCGATAAACAGAGTCACTGTACGATAGACGGTCACCATATTCACCCTCTCTGCAAGGGTGGTCGCCAATGTCTCAATCGTCACAGGACCCTCTGTGCGCATGAGGAGAGACAGCACACACAGCCGCGGCTCGGTCACACGAACACCCCGCAGGGAGAGCAGTGTCCGCGGATCGGTCGAGGTACTTTGCGCGTGTGGGGTGCTTGCGTTTGTGCTCATTGTGTCATAGAATCATACTTGCAAATCTTTTGCAATAACCATTCACCTATCACTCTATGTACCTCACCCTCCTAACCGCATTCGTCATCATGCTCGCATCGCTCTCCGGCAAACTCATGACGTGGGGGCTCGTCGGAACATGGCTCACCCCGCGCATGCGCTACCTCGTCGCACTCGCCGCAGGTGTGTTCACCGTCATCATTTACGGACTCCTTGAGGAAGTCGTGCATGAGGGCGGGCTATCACTCATGGTGGTCGGCGCGTTCCTGTTGGGTATGGTGCTCCTTGAGGGGTTGACGCGACTCCTTCCCAAGGGCACCCACCACCACCATGGTCTCCACCCTGAGCACACGCACGGGAAGCTCGACGCGCGTCGCATGATGCTCGGTGATGCGGTACACAATGTACACGATGGACTCACCTTGGTACCTGCATTCCTCGTCTCCCCCGCAGTGGGCATCGGAACGGCACTGGGGGTGTTCCTGCATGAAGTAGTGCAGGAAATATCGGAGTTTTTTGTGCTACGCGAGGCGGGGTACAGCGTGCGAAGCGCACTCACGTGGAACTTCGTCGTTTCGGCAACCATACTCGTGGGTGTGGTACTCTCGGCAACGCTCGCCTCGGTTGAGGCGTTCGAGCTTCCGCTCATCGCATTTGCCGCCGGCGGATTTTCCTACGTGCTTGTGCGTGACTTCGCGCCGAGTATCGTGCGCCGTGCACGCGAAGATAAGAAGTACGGCTCCTACCTCGCGCTATTTCTCACCGGTCTCATACTCATGGCCACAGTCGCATTTATCTTCCCCCATGAGGAGCACCACGAGGATGAGTTTCCACTCCCCGAGGGTTTTGGGTTGGTATAGCGCTACTACGTAGGAAGCGTATGGCCTCGCAGTGCCGCATAGAGCACCTGGCTTCGGAGGTACTCCTCGGGGTTGCCGCAGTCGAGATAGGTTGCATCAGGAAGAATGTGTGCGAGCATCGTCATTTGGTGCGAGAGTGTGGTGAGCACATCGGCGATCACAAACTCACCATTTTCACGCGGCTTGGTATCATCGAGTGCATCGAACACGCGCGTAGGGAGAATGTAGGCACCGTGCGTCGCATACTCAGACGGTTCTTCGCCCTGTGCCGGTTTTTCCACAATGCGTACGATTTTCCGCACATTCACATCATCTTTGTAAGGTCGAAGCTCCGCCATACCGTAGCGCGCGCGGCGCTCGGGCTCACTGATGAGCACGCTCGAAATCACCGGAAGCCCCTCCGACTCGAAAAGGTCGAGGCAACGCCTTAGGCGCGATGCACCCGTCGTGAGCATCACCTCGTCCGACCACAGGAGTGCGAACGGCTCCCCATGGAGCAGGTGACGTGCGGCACGGAGTGCGCCCGCGTTTCCGTAGGGAGGCATAGTGTGCACAAAGGTAAACCGCGCAAGCCGCGTGAGCTCGCGAAGCCGCTCCACATCCTCGCCCTTCCCCGCACCGATGAGGTACTCCTCGAGGAGTTCATTGGGGGAAAAGTGATTCTGTACCGCCGTCTTTCTGTGGGAGACCACAAAGATAATGTGCTCAATGCCCGCATCCACCACCTCTTCGACCACGTGCTGAATAACCGGCTTGTGGCCGAGCGGGAACATTTCCTTGGGAATACTTTTGGTACACGGCAAAAAACGGGTACCGAAGCCTCCTGCGGGAATGACCGCTATGCGTACGCTACTCATGTGCGTGTGAGGTGACCAACTTTTGCAAATCACGCACAATCTTTTTATGGCGCTTTTCGTCCGCCTGAATTACCTCGAGGAGCTTTTTCGCTTCGGCATTGTTCACGAGTAACTTAAGCTCCCGCGCCTCACGCTCCATCTCCACCTCAACGGCGTAGAGTTGCTTGAAGTACTCGATGTAGTCTTTGTTGGTAAACATACTAGGAAGTACGCGTTCGGCGTGCTCTTTTGGCGCGCGGTTCGTCCGTGCGCACAAGCTGTTCGACGCGCTTGAGAATTTTCACGTGTCCTCGTGACTCGGTGGTGAGTACCTTGAGGCCTGCGAGTACCTCGCGCTGTACCGCATCGGGAAGCCCCGACCAAAACAGTGCGGCGCTGATGTGAGAATCGTAGAGTGGAATAGCAAGTTCTTCTTTGACCGTCGCCTCTCGTATCGCTTGCACAAGTTCTTCCTTGGTGAGTTTCTTCTTGCCCTCCATAGCTCCATAGTACCCCAGCTCCTACACGCGAACAACGCGCGTATCCTCGTTGAGTCGGTAGAGTTGCGAGAGTATGAGCAGGTGGTAGAGACACCACACCACGTTCACCCCGATGGGGTACGGATCACTTGAAAACTTGGAGACTCCTACAAGTATCGCGCAAAGATTGAGCCCCACCACGAGGTGCCATGGCCAAAGCGCCAAGAACGGCAGAGATGTAGTCCCTTCTTTGGGAGTGACCGCAAACTTCACGCGTTTTGCTCGAAGACCAGCGAGTGAGGCACGCATGAGAACGGGAAAGGAGAGCGAGCCGAGGATGATGCCGTAGATGAGGTTTCCGAATGTGTACTTCCTCCGACCTAGCGTCGCGAGGAACATGATAATGTTGAGCGCAAGGTAGGGGAGGAATGTGCCGAGGTAGATGAGCGGATGGCTGAAGTACGTGGGGAACCCCGTGAGCAAGAACACCACCGGCCCCATCACGAGTATGAAAAACGCCCAACCGATGAAGTAGTACGTGGAGGAGAGGAAGTATTCCCACCACACCACGGGGCGTAGTGCGCGCGGGTTACGCACAAACGCGCGCAGAAGGGGCAGGAGCACGCTCACGGTACCGGTTGCCCACCGTGCCTGCTGGGTAAAGTAGGCGGAGAGGGAGACCGGCGCCATACCGAACGCGAGCACGTGGTTGTAGTAGACACTCCGGTAGCCGGCAATATGGAGGGAAAGGGAGGTCGCAAAGTCTTCCGTGATGCTGTGCTCGTCAAACCCTCCAACCGAGCGAAGTGCGGGCACACGGATAAGTACATTGGTGCCACAGCAGAACGCCGCGCCCGACGCCTGCTTCGCTTCGCAAACGATTTCATAGAATATCGAGTGCTGCATCGCCGCACCTTTTGCGAGCATGCTCGCGGAGAAATTTGCGTAGAGCTGGGGTGTCTGCACGTATGCGATGCGCTCGTCGGCAAGTATGAGCGGAACGGTCTCCTTCAAGAAGTGTGGCATCGGTCGCTGATCGGCATCAAATATCGCCACGTACTTTTCATCCATGGTCCTCACAAACTCGTTGACCGCACCCGCTTTTGAAGAGTGGTCTTTGGTGGGGAGTACGTGCACCACCCCCAATCGATCAGTGAGAAGGTGGACCCGCTCAATAAGCGCGACTTCGGTGGAGCCATCAATGAGGTAAATACGCTTCCTTGGGTAATCGAGCGCAACGAGGGTAATGAGCGTCTCCTCCAGCACCGCCATCGGCTCGTTGCGTGTGGGCACCACAAGCGCAACCTCGGGCCATTCGTCTTTAGGGATATGTGCTCGTCGGTAGCAAATAGGGTGCCGCTCGAGCCGATACACGCCGAGGATGTAGCCAAATGCGTGGAACAACGAGTACCCCTCCGCGAGGAGTATGAGGAATGCGAACGTCGCATCGGGAAATCCATTGCCGGTACTAAAGAAGAAGTAGAGGCGCGCGCACAGGTAGACAACAAGAAACGTGACGCTACCGAGCGCGAGTAGCACGTACGAATTGCCTCTGAGCTTACGAATCAGCATGGCCGGTATCGGCCGTTTGGAAACGCGCGCGCGCGAGCTCCACCACACGGGCAAGTGTCACGTCCGCCTTCACGAGGTAGTCGGTCACCCCGTCGTCCATGGTTTTCCCCACCGTGAGCATGCGCTCATCGTTCGTGAGCACAATAACGTAGGGCTGTGGCCCTTCCGCTCCACGGAGCTTGTGGAGAAGTTCGTCGCCCGAGAGTGCCGGCAAGCGCAGGTCGAGAATAATGAGGCGCGGTCGCTCGGACAGAGCGGTCGCAAGTCCCGTCACCCCGTTTTCCGCTGTGCGGACGACAAACCCCTCGTTCGTGAGGTGTTCAACGAGTGCCTTACGCAGGGCCGCATCATCTTCAACAACAAGTACCGCGTCCGTTTGTAGTGGTGTCATGCCTGTCAGTATACCCTAGGGTGCCTTCACACCATAGGGAAGCGCAAGGTAGAACTCCGTACCCTCCCCTTCCCGCGACGAGAACCAGATCTCACCATTCATTTTCCCCACAATGCGGAGCACGAGGTAGAGCCCGAGTCCGGTACCGTTGGGTATTGCGGCCTGCGCATTTGTCGCGCGGAAGAATTGCTCGAACACCTTCGACTGCTCGGACACAGGGATGCCGATACCCTTGTCGGCAACGACAATAACCGTCCTATCTTCGGCGAAGCGCCGCCCGTACACCTCATCCCCCGCACGCTTATGGAATGCGCGGATAATGAC
Organism: Minisyncoccota bacterium; assembly: GCA_041908795.1. GTDB lineage: Bacteria > Patescibacteriota > Minisyncoccia > Phycocordibacterales > UBA12088 > CAYLHB01. The sequence goes on from JAYRER010000028.1 coordinate 5,277, forward strand.
GGGTTCATTGTTTCTGTTGTAATTCACCGCATTACCGATGAGGTTGCGTACGATTTCACGGAGAAGGTCACAGTCGACCGTGAGCGGTATAAGCTTCTCTTCCACTTCTACAGTAAACACGGGTACGGGAGGCGGTGTACGAGCGAAGTCCACCACGATTTCATCAACGAGCGAGCGTATATCGCACGAACCGACCTCGTAGGCGAGCGTACCGAGGTCGATACGCGAAATCGAGAGGAGGGAGCCAACCAAGTCACTCATGCGTCCGCCCGCATTGTGTATCTCTTCGGTATACTCGCGCGCCTTGGGCGGCAGTTCACCCGCATCTCCCGTGAGGAGCATTTCCGCATACCATTTGACGGCGGAGACGGGGCCTTTGAGGTTGTGGGATGCGAGGGAAATGAACTCCGTCTTCGCGCGGTCGAGGTCTTTGAGCTTCGTCACATCGCGCTCGACGCCGACATAAAACAAGATGTTGCCGGATTCATCGAGGATGGGGGAGACGCGAATCTCCGCATCGTAGAGTGTTCCGTCCTTGCGCTTGTTCTTCAGCTCTCCAGTGAATGCACGCTTCTCCACTCCAATGGTTTGCCACAACTTTTGGTAAAAGGCGGGTTCCATTTGCCGCCCCCAGAGCGCGGGAGTTTTACCAAGCATCTCGCTCCTACTGTAACCGGTTGTCTGCTCCGCGGCATGGTTTGCGTACACAATCACTCCTTGCGCATCAGTCATGATGATGTGGTCGTTCGCACGCTCGACCGCAAGGTAGAACCGCTCGAGCACACTCCCCATCGCTTTTTGTGTTACCAAGTCATTCATGCTAGAGAATCCGCTCCATGATCGTCACCACCTCACCAAGGTCAGTCGAGCTTTTGTCGAAGTAAAGGGCGTTGAGCTTCTCCGCATCTTTGCGAAGGGTTGTTTTTCCCATAAGATTGGTGAGTATGACGACTGGTGTCTCCACACCTACTTCGGGGCCTCGCAAGGTCTCGAGAATCGCCATGCCGTCTTTGTTCGGCAACATGAGATCAAGTACGATCCCGTCCGGCTTCTCTTCAGACACCTTGAACGCAACCTCCGCGCCGTCGGCACACTCGCATGTGCGGTAGCCAGCAGATGAAAATTTTTCCATGAGCGCTTTGCGGAGCGCGGGGTCGTCTTCAACGATGAGTATTTTTTTAAATTGATTGAGCAGTTTCATGGTGTACTCAATACTCGCACACAACCGCATCCTCTCCAAGCGTGTCCGAAAGCAATGACTCAACATCGCTCCACGAACCTATGCGGTCAATGAGCTTACTCTCAAGGGCCTGGCGGCCGAGCATCGAGGAACCATCGGCGAGCGCGCGTACCGCCTCTTCAGAGAGGTTGCGGTATGTCGCGACCGCCCGTACGAACCCCTCGAAAATGACGGCAATATCACGCTCAATGAGTGCACGCTCTTCCTCCGAGAGAGGCCTGTCGGGGTGCCCCGTGTCTTTGAATGTACCGCTCGAAAGCTCGTTGTACGTGTACCCCTCCTCGTCATTGTAGCGTGCCGCATCAACGTAGCTTGCGGTCACACCTATCGAACCGACATCGGAGAACTCACTCGCGACGATGGTGTCGGCGCCGAGCGACGCCCAGTACGCCGCGCTCGTGCCCGCTTGGTGAATGAGGGCGGCAGTGGGCTTCGTGGCGCGTTCGAGCGCCTCGGCCACTTCCTCACCCGCCACAGGAAGGCCGCCGTAGGAATCAACGTCAAGCACAATGGCGTGTATGCTTTCGTCGCTATCCGCCGCCTCTATCGAAGCAACAATGTAGTCGGACGATGCGCCGAAGAGTGGTTCATCAAAGAGTGGGTTCGCGACCTCGCTCGTCGTCATGAGATCCCCGTGAAGCGGAACAACGGCGACATTACAATCTCCTTCCCCGCCCGCAAGACATATAATGAGTAGCACCACCGCAAACGGAAAAGCGAAGAGCCCTGCACCAAAGGCAGCCACTCCGAGCATAAACGAGTGGGCGCGGGACCGGTCTCGACACGGAGCGGATGGCACGGGAAATGTATGCGACTCTACCGTTTCCATATCAGTAGTGTAGCATGGACGGCACCTGTGACGAGGCTACCGTGTGGGTAGCCGAACGCTTAGTATTGATTATTTGGGTCGCGTGCGAGGGCGTTTATTACGCGAAGAACTCCTCCCGTACTATTTTCCCGTCCTCAACAAAGTACACCGCGAGTTCGGTCATTGGAGCGCGCCCCGTTTCTTTGAATGTTGCATCCATGTAGAACGTGACCGCGAAGCTTTTGTCCGCAACGAGCGGGTCGCTCGTGCGTGTCTCGTGCATTTCGACAACATTGGCCATCCACTCTTCGCCTTTTTTCTTGATCGCATCAAACCCGACAAACTCCATCGTCTCGCCCCAGTGCTCCACACTCACCACACTTGGCGAGTAGAGCTCCGCATACGCGGTCGCGTAGTCATTCTTTTTGTTAAGCTCAACCAAGCGGTTGGCAATTTCTTGTGTGGTCATACGTATAGTGTTGGTGTGTAAGTTGCACTGCCTTCAGGATACCATGAACACAAAAGGTGTCCTACTCATGGTACGATGGTGACATATGTCGCGTCGTATGTTGTACCTGATCATCCCTCTCGCTGTAGCACTCATCCTCTGGCTTGGCTGGACCTTATACGTCCTGTGGGGTATCGAACAGCCACGTTACAGCGTGGTAACTAGGTATGATGACTTTGAGGTTCGCCGGTATGAGCCGTACCTAAGCATCTACACCGACGTGGAAGGAACCTACGAGAGTGCGCTCAGCGAAGGTTTCCGCATTCTTGCGGGATACATTTTTGGGGGAAACACATCCAAAAGCAGCATTGCAATGACCGCGCCTGTGACAGAAGAGGAACGTGAGGTTATTGCCATGACCGCGCCGGTTACTGAAGAGGTGCGCGGGAGTGTACGTCGTATCAGTTTTGTGGTGCCCCGTGCCTACACGCGCGATACACTTCCGGTACCGACCGACCCAAGGGTACGTATCCTCGAGGTCCCCGCGAAACAGGTCGCCGTGCTCTCCTTCACCTGGTACCCCACTGCGACACGGGTTGAGGCAAAGAAAAAAGAGCTTATAGAGCTTGTTGGGGCCGCAAATCTCTCCCCTATTGGCACACCACTCTATGCGGGCTACAACGACCCCTACTCGTTTCCACTCCTTCAGCGGCATGAGGTGCAGCTCGAGCTTACAGAGTAGCGTCGCCCACACCACAATGCACGTTTGTGTGCGGTGCTCGTACAGGCTACACTGGAAAGCGTTATCATAGCTCTACCATTATGCTCACCACTTCCGAGGCGCTCTTGTGGCGCTACGCGACGAAAAAATTTGATGCTACCAGAAAGCTTGTAAGCGCCGACATCGAGCTTTTACTGGAGAGCCTTCGCTTCGCACCGAGTAGTTACGGACTCCAGCCATGGAAGTTCTATCTTGTGGAAAATGCGGATCTACGCCAACGAGTGCAAACGCTTGCGTGGAACCAACCACAAGTGACCGATGCATCACACCTCATCGCGCTCGCACACAAGACGAGCATGACCGAGGAGGATGTGCACCACTACGTCGACCACATCAAGGTGACGAGGGGAGTGACGGATGAGGACATTGCCGGGTACCGCGATATGATGCTCAACACAGTCCGCACCCTTTCTCCGGAACGTGCGGCGGTGTGGAATTCGAGACAGGTGTACCTTGCGCTCGGTTTTCTCCTTTCTGCCGCAGCGCACAACGAGATTGATGCATGTCCTATGGAGGGGTTCGATGCCCCGGCCGTTTCAGAACTCATTGGCGCAACAGCTGAGGGGTATGCTGTGGTAGTGCTCTGCCCAGTGGGTTACCGAAGCGAAGCTGATGAGTATGCGCGTGCTACGAAAGTGCGTGCGACACCCAAAGAGGTGCTTGCACGCATTGCTTAGCAACTAGCGAACGCGCTTGAGAAGCGACTTCACAAGCCCCGGATGCATCTTCTCAACATATATCATGTTCCACCAACGTACCCCCGCCCTGTAGCCGAGGAGCGCTCCCGCAACAAAAAGTACCAGTGATGCGACGTGGTGGATGGCAAACCACTCACCCCATGAGAGTCCGAGTCCATACCGCTCAAAATCTTCCGTGAGGAGTGAGATAATTCTGATTTCCACCAGTCCGTGCACGATACACTGCAAGGCGATACCCAACAGAACGGAGCACGTAATGTACAAACTGCGCTTAGTCACGTTCTTTTTGTGCACCCTTTTCCGCGAGCACTCGCGCATCGGTGTAGCTACAGTAATCACAGTCTTCGCTCTGCAGAGGAACGGCATCGTCTTTAAGTGTGAGCCAGGCATTCCTAAGGGCGTTCTCCACCCACGAATCGTCGCCCGTGTAAGGAATGAGCGTCACGGCAAACTCGAGCCGAGCATCGAACGCCTCGCGATCGGTCTGCCCGTTGCAGTAGACGAAGTAACCCGTTGAGGAGACGGGGAGCCCTTTTTTTCGTAGCAACCACTGGTACATTTCCATCTGCCGCTTGTAGCCCCCGTGCCATGGCGCGTCGAGTGCGACAATCTCGCCGTCTTTTGCCGTTGCCTTGTAGTCAACGACAATGTAGTTACCCGCACTGTCCTGCCAGAGATCGTCAATGGCACCGTAGAAGAGGATGTTCGTGAGCGCGTGGAGGTGCTGAACACCGGTGAAGTTGTGCCGCCACTGGTCCAAATCGTCGTGTGCGACCGGAATCGCATCAATGCCGTAGTGCTTCTGGAGCGGGTGCTTCGTACCCGCCACACGATACGCGTCGAATTCCTTCTTAAGAAGGGTATCGACCGCACTGTTGAGGTTGAAGGGGTAACCCGGGGGCCTCCCCACCCCGAGCCTTCGGTCGAGGTAGAAGCACCGCGGACACTCGAGGAAGAGCTCAAGCTTACTGCGGGAGACCTTGAACGGCTCGCTTGCTGCTGGGTCATAGAGCCCTCGGGTGCGCGTTGCGTTGTAGTAGGTACTCATTGGAGTATGTTCACCGACGGAGAAAGTCCCTGCCGGATGCGTGCAAGGTCTTGTTCGGCTATGTTGGCATTGCCGGAAAGGTCGAGTGTCTTAAGATTCTTAAGATTCCCAAGCTCATAGGGAAGTCCACTCAGGTTGTTGTTAGAGAGGTCGAGCACTTCGAGCTTTGCAAGCTGACCGATTTCGGCCGGCACACCAGTGAACTCATTGTCGGAGAGATCAAGTACTTTCAAGTTTTGAAGCTGACGGACCTCAGCCTGGAGTGCGCCCTTAAGTGCATTGTTTGACACGTCAAGTGTGGTTATTTTACGTCGCTCGAACACATCGTGCGGCACGCTGGTGAGGTTCTGGCCACTCAGGTCTAGGGTGGTTCCCGCCTGCGGTGCTTTCTCTGCTTGAGCCAGGTCATCAGTGGCTGAGTCTTGACGAGGTACGGTACCATCGTCACGCACGGTTGCGGTGGCCGTTACATGTTCACTTTCCACATATGACGCGGGAGTTGGTTCCGTACGCTCACGCACACGCACCGCGAGTAGCACGAGCGCACCAGCAAGAACAAGTGCTATCGCTATTTTTGCCGGAAGGGTAAGCATGTGCGAAGTATAGCACAACCCGTTAAGGTAACGATGGAGCCCGTCCGAAGACGGGCTTTTTCAGGGGCTACACCCTCATGTTGACACTCGTGCCACAGGTTGGGTGGAAACGCAACGTTCAAGCAACTGTACCGACGGTACCAACACGTACCGCTCCGCAACCTTCACTGCTCCACAGAGGCAGATGATGTCCCATTTACCAGAAAATCCACAGCCGCATCCATAATCGGGTCGGTCGAGGAGGCGGTGGAAGCAGGGTCAATGACGATATCGGGTGCAAGACCGCCCTCGGAGATGGATTTCCCGCTCGGGGTGTACCAGCGCGCAACGGTCACTTTAAGGGATATGTCTTTGGTTAAGTTCACCAATTCCTGTACGCTCCCCTTCCCGAACGTGCGCTCGCCCACAATGGTCGCCACACCCGCTTCCTGGAGTGCGGCGGCGAGAATCTCGGAGGCCGACGCGCTCGCCCTATTCACGAGCACCACCATGCGCGGCTTCTTCTCACCAAAGAGCTCGTGCTGTTTCGTGCGGTGTACCACTTCATTGAGGTTCGGCCCTTGGAACTCACGGACCACCACCGTCCCCTCCGGCAGAAACCAACTCGCGATGTCCACGGCGGCTTCGAGGTACCCGCCGGGATTGCCACGCAGATCAACAATGAGCATGTCCGTACCTGCATCTTTATACTCACGCAGCCCCCGTTCAAACGCCTTGATGGACGTTTCCGAGAAGCTGAAGAGCTGGAGGACGAAGAAATCACGCTCCACCTTTTCCGGTTCCGGTGCCGGGGGTGACTCACGCACTGGTGGTTCCCCTCCCGAAGGCACCGAGGGCGTAGCCGCCGGCGCCGGCTCGCGCGGTCGGAGCGCCACCTCACGGGCCACCACCTCGGTCTTTGTAGACGGTATCTCGATTGCACCACGCACAATAGGTACCTCGAACGGCTCGCTCGAACTCGCACTTCGTACGATGGTGAGCGTCACGGTGGTACCCCCCTTCCCTCGTATTTTCCCCACCGCATCATCAACAGACAACCCCTTTGTTTCGGAACCATCGATTTTCCTGATTTCATCCCCGCTCGCGAGGCCCGCCTTTTCAGCAGGCGAACCCCGGAGGGGCGAAACCACAAGGAGAACCCCTTCACGGTCTCCAATGACCGCGCCGATTCCCTCGAGCGAGCCACGTGTCATGATCTTGAACTCCTCGGCCTCTTTGGCAGGAAAAAATATGGTGTAGGGGTCTTTGTAGCTCGCGACCAACCCCTCAATGGAGCGCTCCACTCGCTCCTCTGCGGGTATGCGTTCGGCACTTGTAGTACCGAACGGCACAAACTTGCTCTCGAGCACGTTCCACGTCTTCCAGTAGAGCCCAAAGTCAGTGGTACTGCTGGTGACTGCAAGCGCGGTTAACGGGTCGCCCTCTTTGTTTGTGAGTCCCACCACACGCTCAATTGCGGGTATCTGGCGCGCACCCACGATAAACCCGCCGTAGAATGCGGCCACTATAAGCACGAGCACGATTCCAAACGCATACGAAATACCCCTTCCCTCCATGACGCCTAAGTATACCGCACAAGACTGGCACACCAAAAGCTATGTGCCACGGACAGTACTACATGAGGTAGGATACAAACTAATGCACACGTATCATACGTATAATTACGTAATCGATTACGTAATTCTTTATATAATTTTTTTCTTAACGGATTGTCCCACCCACACGTAACCCCAAGCGATTTGACTCGCCCTCAATGCGATACCGAATCGAGACCGTAAACTGGTAACATCCGAAGAGGAGGATACCGATGGTGGAAAGGAGTTTGTAAAAAGTCCACACATCGGTTGTTTGTGTGAGACGCACAAACTCATTTCCAATCGCAACTAGGGTAAGGAGAACACCCCAACGAAAGGTAAGGAGGAGCCACGCCTCATCAGCTATGGCAAATACACGCTCAAAAAAATACTTTAGAAGTAGACGTCTGCGCAGTGCGCCCGTAAGTAGCACGAGCCCGAACACCCCCTCAAGTAGGGTGTCTGAAAACTGAAAGTACACAGGATCACCAGTCACCAGCGTTGCTCCAGCAAAAATAAGTACTGCAATTGTACTGCCGATAGCAAAACGTGGCGCGGTGCGTTTGAACAAAATAGTCGCGCCGAACAAGCAAGCAAGCGACAGCACCATGCCTAGAACGGCCTCATTAAATCCATACACGCGTTCAAGCACAAAGAAGACAATGAGTGGAAGCAACTCTTCAATGGCTCCGAAAATCCAGTACATGTGTAGCACTATAACAGGTACCCAAGGAACAAGTACTCGTACCACTCACAGACACCGCGTGCAGGGAACGAAAAGCATGTCTATTGTGCGTCACACAAGCACCGGTACTAGAAAGGTAGCTGCGTGCCGGATTTTTTTTGTACTTCCAGTGCACCAGGTCCGAGCGGATTTGAGTTGCGTTCTACTTCGTCGCGGTCATTCACCCCATCGCCATCTGTGTCTTTTTTGTTTTTGTCGGTTCCGATAAACTCCTCAAGTGCATCCGAAAGGTTATCTTTGTCTGTATCCACAGATTGTGTGGCAAGAGCTTCTATTGAATCGATGTCCTTTGTAGCGGTGTTGTTTCCCTGCACTACTCGTAAAGAAAGCGCCTTGACCTTGGAACCGGCGAGAGACCCACCGGACCCACTTCGGTCATACTCATACGTACCGAAGGAAAGGTACGGCCGCACTGACATTTCTCCCGCATCAAACTTGGGTAGTTCGATCGTGTATATGAGTTGAAAGTCATCCCCCTTGCGGCCGTACGCGAATGGTGTGTTGGTGTAGATATCATTCGGTACACTCTTGATGAGTGGCCCAGAACCTTTCTCAAGAAGGTCGAAGGGGTTGCTTTCTCCCTTCTGCGTGGGACCACGGGGGAGGTCTTCGGTCGCTTTTGTGAGTAGATCGAGCGTTTCCGGGAACGTTCCCGTCACAAGTTTGTACCTATTGAGAGCGGAGCGAACGGTTCGAACCGCCTCAAGCTGTTTTTGTATACGATACTCCTCGCGCGACATACCTGAGAGTAGTATCGTTGCATCTTCAACAGATATACTTTCAGTGGGAGCATCAATGGAGACGGGTGTATTCACATTTCGAAGTAGTACCGAAACTGCAACATTTACCTGTCGTTTTGCAGCAGCTCCCTTTCCATCCGGTACGATTCGCGCATTGTAGGTTATACGATGGGGAATACCTTCACGATCCACCCAAAGTGTGTACGAGGTGTTTTTTGCGAAGTAGTCGAGAACCGCCTTAAACTCGGGACCTTTAAGGTACGCGAGTGTGGTCTCGTCGGAGAAGTGAGCGCACTCCCCGGGAAATTCCGCTTCGCACAACTTTATAAACTCCTCGTAGCTTACTGCGTATGTGTCGCGATTTAGTCCTAGCTCGTACTTGAACAACTGCAGTCCGTCAACATCCTCTTGTTTTGGCTCACTGAGAACGGTGAGAAGTTTGTTGGTATCAGCTACGATAAGAAACTGCTTGAGCATACGTACCAGCTTCTCCTTGTTCTCCTCCAACGCCCGTTGGGCTTCCTCGTCTTTCTTATTTACAAATTTTGCTCCGCCGGAAATTAAGTCATCCTTTGTAAATTTTACCCATGTACCCTTCAGTGGCGCAATATCTAGGAACAAAATCGGAAACTTATTAACAACCACGTAAAGGGTATCAAGTACCTTTCGTGCTTCCATGTCTATAGCGAGGGTAACATCCGTGACTTCAAGGCCGAGCATGAAACTAATAGTCCCATCGACGCCTCCGGCACGTTTCATTGTTGTAAAACGCAGCGCGGTATCGAGTTTGAAGTCGGCAGGAAGCCGACCTAGCAGTTCTTGACTCTGCAGTGCATGCACAAGCATGGGCTGCGGAGTTTCCGCGGGAAGGGAAAGGTAGTAGAACCCCTGACCACGTACGGTCAACGTAGAACCATTCACGTACTCTTCTTCACTTAGTTGGGAAGTCAATCGCTTGAGGGCCGCTGGTGCTCCCCTACTTTCCAACGTGACGGAGAGAACATAGTCACTTTTTCCCTCACTTAGGGTGTAGCGTATCTCAGGGGGCACAGAAACAGGCGGGACAAGAGCACCAAGAGAATCGGGATACTCTCCCTTGTTTTTTACCTTATACTGACTCAGTGCTCCGCGTAGTGTTTGAATAGCACGTACACGATCTTGGTCGCGCTTGTAGGCAAGCTCTTCCGCTTTGTCCTTTGGTACTGCAACTTTGAACGGTACTGCGTCAGCATCACGTGGAGCTCCCTCAATGAGCAACTTCACCTCATATGACGCACTTTCTATTTTATCAATTCCTTCAAATATACTCGATGCCAAACGCTCGGTGTCATAAGGAGCCTTCGGGGCAAACGGCCACACCTGCATCATGTATGCGTATCCGACACCGCCACCTACAAGTACGATGAGTAAAAATATCAAAAGACCGACCACAATACCCCGACCATGCGAAGGATTGCCATTCGCATCGAATGACTGTGGAATATCGTATGCAGGGGGTTGAGTGTTTATTGTGGGACCAACCGCGCCGGAGTCTGCTTGCGCAGTAACAAGAGGAGTCTTGATAGGGGGCATAAAATTGTAGTGACTAATATGTGTATGTGTACAGTATGTCTTGCTAAGGAAAAAATAACTATAAGCAGTGTGGGGAAAACGCACCAACGGTGACCTGGTGAACAGTTACGATAGGCCGAGCAGAATTACTTTTTTCACACAATACGTTGATATGGTAACGATATAAAAAAGCCATGCTCCCAAGAAAGAGGCATGGCAAGTTTTTTCGAACAAGGCTGAGCCGTGCAGTATTTTATGAACTACAAGTTTGTGAACGTGCAAACGCGAAGCCACAACCATCCGGCAATCTACTGAATCGTCCGGTCCTGTACATAGCAAGCTTGGGATTGTTCTTGAAGTCCGCGGTGAGCACTTTGCTCCCATCGTCAGAATGCATCGCGAGGATCGCACGCAACTTGTTCCTTCCGAGTACTTCTGCATTGAAGCAACAGAGCATAAGGCACGCACACTCGGCGTTTAGTAAGGTTAAGGTACGCTCTGAAGCCCTCTCAAACACCTTCACAAATGACGCAGTGTGCTCGTCAAACGCCGATGCCATCAGAACAACGACTTCTGTCCGAACGCCATTACTCACCTTGAAATTCGGTGAATAGAGAAACGCTTTTGCGTCGTGACAAATTTTTAAGTGGCGTCTTGAAAGGCGAAGACTCCACTCCCCACCTTTCATACCGTCACTCACGAGCTGGAAACAGATGGCACCATTTTCCTCTCTCAAAGAGGGTGTAGTAAGTTTATGTAGTCTGGTCAAGTCGAATCTCCCTGAACTAGTGTGCTCCTCGAATCCGAGGAAGAACCAAACTCAATCGCGCATCGTAACAAAGAACAATAGTTACCCATATAATATTTACATACAATGAATGTCAACATACACATACCTTATAAGGTACATTGGGTACCCATGTGTGGTATATGCATACTCATGCCAGTATAGAAAAGAATCTATAATGATAGCAAATGAACGTACCGCAACGCCCCGTCGCAAGTGCAACGGGGCCTTTGGCTTACTCTCTTATTCTGAACATCTGCTCGATCGAGGCCAGCACATCCTCGATGCTTTCGCCGTCGATGATGTAGTTCCGATCATTGGAGTCATTGTCAGCCTTGTTCAGCATCAGGTGCAACTGGCGCACGCCGCGCATCTGATTTTCGTCGGAGGGGTCGACCACCAGTTCGGTCGGCTCATGTGCCCCGTGTATCAGAATGTAGTACTTGATACATCCGTCGGCCAGCACTTCCGTCTCGACGGTGCCCGCATATGCTTTTTGCGGGTGCATGCTGTAGTGGCGTCGTTCTGCGCTCACAATCATAACCCTTTCAACATTGAATCCTAACCAACGGTATCGCATGAGCCGCTCCGCGTCAACAACTTATTACTATGACCCTGTTTTTCAGACCACTTAGTGGACGATTGCTTTCAGTGCAACAGATACATGCCTTTGTACTCAATTCAGCTCCTGAAACTCGTAATATCCACAATGCTATCGAAGCCATCTTCTACAACTGGTGGCTGGTCCTTAAGAAAAATGTTCATTTTCTGCATCGTAGACTCAGGTACTACGCGTTCTCTCTGCCGATTGCGTTGTCCTGCAATTTCAAGTGGCACTGCTGCATATACACCCTGCACTTTAGTTGCTCCATGTTTACGAACGAAACTTATAAAATCTCGACGTTCATGTCCTTTTACAAACGTGGCATCGAACACTATCGTTTTCCCTTCAGACAAAGCACGGGAAGTTCTTGCGTATGCCTCGTTCCACACTTCACGATTCTTGGATTGATCGGCAGCATCCCCAGTCATTTCTTCGCGAATATCATCAGGGCATATATATGTGTATGAATACTCTTTTGCGAAAGGTTTGAGAACGGTTGTTTTACCTGAGCCAGGAAGTCCAATTCCTAAAATTACTTTTGTCATTAGCCATAATCATAGCTAATAGTGAGGGTGGAATCCAGTTCAATATCCTAGCAGGTGCGTGTTTAAGACACTTCATGTAAGGGGTTCGAGCCCATTACTGGTTCTTAAAACTTCTTAACCAAAACGGCGATTTTAGCCGTCTCGATAGGTCTCACATGACTGCTGGCATTGTGGGACGAAGTTAGAACTCTTGTGTTGACACCAAATACCAAACAGGTATGATACTTAAGTAGTTGCTGGTAAGCCCATGAAAGAGCATCGCGAGGTGCTGCGGAGGTATCCAGATAACTACACTTAGCTACTGCTCTCACCGAGGGCAGTTTTTTTATCTATTTACTTAAGAGATTGGCTGTCGGACTTGGAATCGAACTGCTCGCTCTCGCTGTGCTCACAAAACCCACGGTTTTGTGAAATTCCTTCACGGGGAACGTCCCTGTTCCCCGACCCCCTCCCCGTTCGAGTCCAAGTCTAGACTCGAACCAAGGTACTCGCCTCCAAAGGGCGATGTCCCACAGACAAGCGAGTGAGTGAAATGAACGTATGCTCGTGAGTACTCTATGCAAGCGTATGTTCATTTCCGATCAAGCGCAGTCTGTATGATTTCCATACAGACAAGCGAGTGAGTGAACTACATGGGTTAATCTTTCCAACTTCCACGCTGCGCTGGCATGTCTGGTCATGAACCAGGAGTGGTGGCGTGTTGTCGGGGTATTTTGGCGAAATTATGGAATGAGGTTTAACGGCTTTGGGTCCATATTTTGGATGTACCATTTTCGGTACATGTATAGAACTAGGCCCCTTTTGAAATAAGGGTTTTATAGAAAAAATGGTGCGAATGGAACGAAAAACAGACTATAGAATGTTATCCACATAAGGCTACTCATTCCAACAGTTGTCAAAATGCTTGGCTTCCGGCAGCATATAGGTACATCACCGACCATTTATTAATTAAGCGACGAAAGTTGCACTTGATTAACTATGGTCACGTATCCCTTTTGCGGATCCTCAGATTCGCACCTTAAATTATTAGCTAATGCTCGTTCTGTATGAGCCGTTCTTTAAACGAGCGGGAGAAGTTTATTGAAATGCTACAAGAGACCCCCTTCTTATCGTATGTATGTAGAAAGATGGGACTAAGCAGAACGACGATATATCGATGGAAAAAATCTAGTCTCGAGTTCAGTGAAAAACTTGATCGAGCACTTGAGCTCGGAAAAGAAAACATAAACGATATGGCAGAAACGTGCCTTACCCAAAAAGTTCGGGATGGAGATATGGTTGCTATCAAGTTCTGGCTTCAGCACAACAACTCTAAATATATTCCTGTGCGCACGGTATATGTTGAGCCGCCACATCAGCACGGAAAGCTTCGTCCGGGTATTCCCTGCAAGTCATGTGGACATACTGAGTATGGTGGATTTGATCCACACAACTCGTTGCCTCCTCAGCCAAAGAAACGAGGTCAGCTCACAAAAGATATTCTTAAGATGCAACACAAGAAAATGCGTGAGGATGAAGTCTTGCGAGAGTTTGGTCACCGTTCAAGATCACTCGAAAACAATCTTGCTGCATGGGACATGCATGATCCCGAACTGAAACCTCCAGAGTCAGAACAAACTTAGTCTTGTCTGTATAGCAGTCTCACAAATACGATAACGGACGTGATAATACCTATCGCTCCAATATGGAGAGTGAGGCTCGGCATGATGAGCGTGAGTGCGTAGAGTAATGCTACTAAGACAGCAAAGATACCAATCGCTTCGAAAGAGACGCCCATCCAGAAGTGGTCTGACTTTTCAGGCTTGTCATGGATACGCTTGGCTTCTAGAACAGACTTGAGCGCAAGGATACGCACACGATCCTTATGTCCTTTTTGTTCTTCAACTTTTATCATTGCAGCAACTTCATCAAAGCTGGTCTGACCAAGCTCAAACAGAAGTGGTGGAAATAACTTCTTCGCTTTCCTCTCTCGTTCACTCTTGATGACTGCCCAAGCAGCCAGGGCTATTACCAAGGTAAAGGTAATAACCAATGTTGGTGTAATAATCACTTTAGCGGTTTTGAACTGATAATGCCTTAGGAGAGATGCAAAAATCTCCCCGCCAGTTGCGATCGAACCTTTCGGCCCGACCCATACCCGTTTCCAGATATGACCGCTAAAGTGACTCCTGACGAGGAGGTTTTTACACTTTAGCGGGATTTTCTGCCATACCTTGGATTTTGAGGTCCAAGGGTTAGGCAACCATATTCAATTGTGGTCCAATGATAGCAAAATTTGCTACCGTTTTAAAGCTTAGCTTAGCTTCTGGTTAATGTGTAGTCGGGGTTATCAACTCCTAATGGAATCGAAGCCCGCTTCCTTTCAGCTCTTCTTTGATATCTAAGTAATCTGGCATAGTCTTTGCTACGAGATTCCAAAACTTTTGTGAGTGATTGAACTGCCCGAGATGGCATAGCTCATGAACCACGATGTATTCAGCCAACTTTTCAGGGAGCAACGCGATCTTGTAGTTGAAGTTCAGGTTCCCTTTCTTCGAACAGCTACCCCATCGAGTCTTCTGGTTCTTGATGTTTACCTTGTTGAACTTAAACTTGTAGATTTTGTTGAACTTGGCGATTTTCTTCTCCGCTAGAATCTGTGCGGCTTCTCTGTGTTTGAGATATTCTGCCTTTGTATTCTTTACCTTAAACGAATTAGCGAACCCACTAAAGTAATCAATCTTATCAATCACCCACTGTGATTTCTGGATGATGTATTTTTCAACAACTGTGAGCTCCAAATGCTTTGGTGCAGTGACGACAAAGGCACCATCACAGTACACGGCAAGGCGGAGTCTTTTTGCTCGTCTACTCACTTTGAGGGTATATGGAACTTTTCGTCTATGAAGTTCAATATGCTTTTTCATGGCTAGAACTTCTTAATGATCACGTCGATGAGTCGGTTCAGATACTTGTGGAAGTCTGAGATTTGAATCTTGCCTTTATAGTCTTTGAGGATAAGTTCCTGCAAAGTACGCTTCGCCTCCTTGATGAACTCCTCTCGCTTTGATGAGTTCTGCCAACCCTCGTCGAGTACATCCTCCAGTCGCCCCGCCATCTCCTTGATGAACTCTCTGATCACTTCTTTGTCTGACTGATTCACAAACTCTTCTGAGATCACATAGAGCCCGTACTCGTGGAGCGTGTATCCGAGTTCCTTTGCTTCCTCGGTCTTGGTCTTTATGTCATTCAGGAGTTCGTAATATCTCTTGATCCTCTCAGCAAGATCAATCTGGTGCTTCTCGAACTCCTGCCTAATAGCAATGAGTCGCTCCCCAAATCCCTTGAACGATGGGTGCGTATCGATGTTTATCGATATCTCTCGCTTCAGCATCTTCTCAAGGTTTAGTGCCTTCTCTTCGTCTGGAAGCTTGTCGAGCTTATTGAGCGTTGCAAGATCGTGCACTGAAAGCTCGCGGAAGTTCTTGGTAATACCTTCATAGTCAATCTTGTCCTGAATGAGACTCTTTATTTTCTCTCCATACTCAGCGAGAGAGAACGCATCAATACCTTCTGGTTGGAACTCCTTGCTGAATGCGAGATAGAAACTCGTTACCCACTCAAACTTTCGTAGGTAGCTGATGAGGAATGGGTCTGGAGAAAGAATTTCAAACAACATCTTCAAGCGACCATACTTATCCTTGAAGAACTGCTGCTTAGTTTGATTGTCGATAAAGATCTTGAGGCAGCGGCGAAGATTCTCGATAGATGGATCTTCGATGTTTACTCCCTCAAAGAGACTCATCACTTCATCAAGCACCTTAACGAAATCTTCCTTGAGTTTATCGATGTTGATCATTGCACTATCAACCACGCTCTCGTCAAAGTTGAGCGCATCATAAAGATTCTTAGTTACTCCGTAGTAGTCGATAATCTTTCCGCACCCCTTGTTCGGGTAGACTCGGTTCGTTCGGGCAATGGCCTGAAGGAGGTTGTGGTCCCGTAGTGGCTTGTCGAGATACATGACTTGCTCAACTGGTGCATCAAAGCCAGTAAGGAGCATGTCACAGACGAGCAAGAACTTGAGCGGATGGTTAGGGTCTTTAAACTGCTCAATTATCTTCTCCCGCTTCTGTTTGTTGGTGTTGTATTTCTTTAGATCATCACTATCGCTATTTGGATCAGCGGGAGAATACACGACCTCAGACCACTCAGATGGTACAAGTTTATCGAGCAGGTCTTTGTACTTCGCAGTCGCCTCTCGGTCATAACACACGATCTGAGCCTTGAAGCCATTTGGAAGAACATAGAGTTTGTAGTGTTCAACGATATCCTGCGCGATTGCCTCCATCCGCTTCTCGAGCTTCACGAGGGCCTCTTTCTTGCCGTATCGCTTGGTAAGAAGTTCTTTTTGAGCAGTATTGAGTTCTCCCGTAAGTTCATTGAACTTCGCATCCACAGAAGCTTCATCAATGAAGAACTTTGAGAGCCGAGCTTCGTAGGTAACAGGCAGCGTCGCGCCGTCTTCGATGGCTTGTTGGATTGAGTAGTAGTCTAGGTACCGCTCACCATCCTCTCCAAAGTTTCGGTGGGTATTTAGTGTGAGCTTATCGATAGGAGTTCCAGTGAAGCCAAAGAAGAACGCATCCTTGAATGCATTACGCATCTTGATAGCTGACACTCCTTCGTTGTCTCGGTGAGCCTCATCAGAGAGCACAATCACATTGCCGTCGATATTCTCGATGTCATTAAGCTCACTGAACTTCTGGATGGTTGAAATGAAGATTCCACGATCAGCTCCTTGAATCTTCTTCTCGAGATCTTTTCTTGACTCGACACGGATCAGGTTCTGTCCGCCCCATGCCTCAAACTCTTCATACACCTGATCATCAAGATCAATACGGTCGATGAGAATAAATACCTTAGGATTTTGTAGCTTTGGATCGTAGCGAAGCTTCCATGCAGTAAAGAACATAGTGAGGGTTTTTCCTGAACCTTGGGTGTGCCAGATAAGCCCACGTTTTTGCTCACCCCCTTTTACTCGCTCAACAATCTTGTTCGCAGCATAGAACTGCTGGTATCGAGCAAGTTTCTTAGTAATCCGATCCTTCTTCTTTTCGAAAACAATAAAGTTCTTTAGGACGTCGAGAAGTTGATCCTTTCCGAGAAGGAAGCAAAGAGTTGAATCGAGTTCTTCTTCAAATCGCTTAGCGCCTGAATGAGGATCCTCCCTCCACGCAATGAAATACTGCTTTGGAGAATAAGTGGCACCATATACCGTCTTGAGTCCATCAGTTGCGATGTTGAAACAGTTTGGCAAGAACAAACGTGATGCGACTCTCTCGTATCGTTTAATCTGATCAATGGCGTTTTCAAAACTCACCGAACTAGATGCGGTTGGACTTTTTGCTTCAATATCGGTAACAGGTAGACCATTAAGGAAAATCATTACGTCAGGACGAATGTTCTCGGTTGTCCCTTCAAAATAGAACTGATTGGTTACGACGAACCGATTGTTTTCTGGAGTATCAAAATCGACGATCTTGAAGTCACGACTCTTGCCCGTCTCCGGGTCCTTTAGGTTTATACCTTCGCGCATCGCAATAAGGAACGCCTCATTGGTATCAAGCTTCTTCACCTCACGGACGACACTAAGAGCAACCTCTTCGGTGATGTTGTTTATCTTCTGTACAGCCTCCAAGAGATGCGGAGTTATAACGTATTCATTCTCAAACATGCGGAGCTTAGAGAACTCCTCAGCTGGAATATACTCATAACCAAGCTCATCTCTGATGAACTTTATGACATGGTTTTCTATTGTGTGTTGCTCGTTGAATTTCATAGACCAAGATTTGTCTCTATCCAATCAAATACACTTTCGAAATTTGTAATCGTAGTGGCATTAAGTTTTTTCTTAGTGATTTGTTCACTCTCTACTTTCTCATAGAAAGTTTTAGCAAAAATAACCTTCCGCTTGTCACCGACTGATTTTGCAGCATCTGCTTTTACAGAGATCTTGTCGTCAACAAGCTTCATATCATCAATGGTAAACATGTTCTCAACACATGAGATACCAGTAGTTATATGCATTTTCAGTTCAGCTGTAGCGTCATCTCCATTGAATAGATTTTCTTTTATATCAGCAAAAGTTTTCTGTGAATCAGAACCTTTTGATGAATCATCGTCAAAAACTGCGACCCAATCAATGCCATAACCAACACAGAATGAAACAAGGGTGTTCTGTTTTCTTACTCCTATACCAGGAACAAATGAATAACCTTCTTTTCGTGCAAGAAGCTTTCTCATTCCTAGATAATAAAAGTAATCAGAGACACCTTCGAGTATCACGTTCTTAGGGCTCGACAAAGCAAAATCACTTACAGAGAATCCTATTGCATTCGCAACTGGCTGGAGAGCATCTTGTTTATTTTGCGAATCAATCTTAGAAGTCGTCACAGACTCAAGAATAGTTCCTTCTTTGGGATCATTAAGTACCAATTTGATCCGATTAAGTTTTTCAGATTCGATAAGATTTGGAGAGTGAGTCGTATAAAGAATCTGGTGACCTTCGCTAGATAGTTTCTTGAACAGCTTAAGAATGTCTGCTTGAGCTTTTACGTGCAGGTACAGCCCCGGCTCATCGGCAAGAAGGATAAGTTGCTGATCATTTGAGTTTTGCGCGTTAAGTTCAATCCAGAACGAAAGGAACCAGATTAACCCCTTACTTCTCTGGTGTGGCTTAAGCTTTTGACGATCACGAGTTTCAGTGTAGAAATTAACGTATGAAGTATCGTCAGTATCTCTTTTTTCGAAATCGTATTTAACTTCAATTTTATTATCGTTGTGAATCTTCTGCCCCCAAGCTTTCTGAAAATCCACTGAGATAGTGTTGTTGTGTTCATCCCGAATAGCTTCTCGTTCTAGATCATCTTTTTCATAGAGATCAACGAAATTTAAGTTGAGTATCTTCTCAAGATTTTTTACGGCTCTATATCCCTTAGCATCAGTTTTCTCCGCCTTAAGATCAGCCAAAGTTATTCGATCAGGAAGAAGATCACAAAAGTCATTGAAGAGTATTATCTTCGGCGCAACATAACTCCAAAAAGTTGCAGCCAAACCAGAACTACTATTACCAAGATCAATTATCTTTTCTTTTACGATCTTTTTCTCAACTGTTTTGTCCTCTTTCGTTACGTCCTTTTCTACTTCCTGTTCAAGGATAGCGGCTTTAACTATCTCAAAAACTTCAGGAGTAATACTTAGTTCAGATTTTCCTGCTGCGTTTGGATATGTTCGAGTTAATGTAAACTCCTTGATAGTTTTTATCTTCTTATCATCCAAGACAGGATCTTCCTCACCGACTTCAGGCTCGTAATCTTCGCGCAAACCGAGTGAAAGTTCTTCAAACAGCGCTTTACTATCATCCACTTCGAAAGTACAACTCACACTTTGGACAAGAGTGCCTTTAGTCGTGAAAGGCTTTGAGTCTACATCAAACTTACCAGTCTCAAATGAATTCAGGGCCTCTAAAACAGAACTCTTACCTGATTCGTTCTGTCCAGCGAGGACAGTTATGTTGTCGTGTCCCGAGAGTATCACCTCGCCAGTATCGACAATTGATTTATAGTTTTTAATTTGGAATGATTTGAATTTCATATCTTTACTTCCTTACTTTCCCGCTTAACAAATCCTGTGCGATACCTTTTTTTAATTTCACTAATTCTTGCTCGATCTCATTTGCCAAATATCGTTTCGCATCAATATTTGTAAGTAAATTACCAATTTCAACCTGTTCTGATTTTGGAGGCTTAATAATGGGTAGTTGTTTTAACCTATCCAAGCCTATACGTAGACGTGTCGATCCTGTACTGTTTGCAATTGCCATCGCTCTGAAATATTTGGAATTGATAGCGTATTTCAAGTAAGCAACATCATATTCTTTAAGGTCAGGTGATAACCTAATTCCGTCAGATGCCATTAGATATGATTTATCCTTCTGAGGGACAATGCAGGCTCTAGCAACTGGATCAGCCATCTTTGCTATCAGGATATCTCCAGGATAGATTAGACATTTACTTAAACTTTCCGCCTTTTCAGCAGAGGTGTAAATCTTGTACTTATCTAGAAATTCTCCATCGCCAATATTTTGTAATTGGAGAATACGAACACCCTCTTCTGTGTAGTCAGAACGTTTAAGATCGGAACCAAAGGGTCCGCCAGCAAAACTGTACCTATCGTCTTTGTTTCTCACCTCATAAAGTTCAACAATTTCCCAGTCCTCAGGAATCCATCCTAACTTTGTGTCTTTAAGTTTCTTACTAGCATTTCTTTTATTGAGATATTCGATTGATTTTTCTATTTCCCGATTGAGAGACGTAAGTTCTCTCTCTAACCTTTCTACCTCCACCCATGACTGCTGAACATGTACAGCCTCTTCTTTTTCTGTTGAGTCGATGTATTGGCTGATATTTAGATTAAAATCGTTTGCTTCAACTTCTTGAAGTGCAATAACTCGAGCATACTTTTCTATGTCCTCGTAGTTATCGTATGCCTTGATAATCTTGCTAATGTCTTGAGGGCGAAGGCTGTTTTGATTTTTTCCTTTAAAGAAGTCCTTTTCCGCGTCGATAATAATGACCTTACCTTTCTTTTCGTCTGGTTTGTTCTTATTTAAGATCAAAATAGCTGCAGGAATACCTGTGCCGTAGAAGAGCTTTGAAGGCAGCGCAACTATTGCTTCGATAAGATCATTTCTCAGTATTTGTTCCCGGATACGAGCCTCAGCACCCCCGCGAGAAAGAACTCCATGTGGTAGCACAATGCCCGCACGACCATTCGCATTCATCGACTTGATGATATGGAGTACGAAAGCGAAGTCAGCATTTTTCTCAGGCGGTGCATCGTAGCCATCCAAGCGTCCAAACTTATTTTTGAAAGCCTCCCATTCATAATCCTTGATCGAGTACGGAGGATTCGCCACCACGATGTCGAAAGTCTGAAGACCACCCTGCTGATTCAAAAACTGAGGGTTTACCAACGTATCACCACGACGAATATCAGCACTATCAAGTCCGTGTAAGAACATGTTGATCTTCGCAATCGCAAACGTCGCGAGGTTCTGTTCCTGACCATAGAGATAGAGTGTCTTCGCAATCTTTTCGCCGGACTTTTGTTTCAAATAGTCATACGCCTCCAAAAGGAAACCGCCTGATCCAACAGTAGGATCGTAGATATGGTCCTTCTGGTGCGGCTTCAAAATACCGACGATGATCTTTTCAACCTCACGCGGGGTATAGAACTCGCCTCCTTTCTTACCTGCATCCGCAGCGAACTGCTTGATCAGGTATTCATACGCATCACCGAGAAGATCGGAGCTGATGTACGTATTGCCGAAGTTGTATTGTGAAAAATGGTTGACGAGACGCTGAAGTGTCTCGTTTGGAAAGCGATCTTTGTTGGCAAAATCGAGATCATCGAAAATCTTATCGAGCTTTGGGCTGTTCGCATTAGCGAGCGCTTCAAAAATGTCATTGAGTTTCTGTCCGATATTTTCAGCTTGCTGCGTGATCTTCTCCCATCGAGCATCCTTGGGAACTTGGAAGCGATGGTTGTAGTCAGCACGAGCAATATCTTCATCGTTGTACTCTTTCATCACTGATGAATACTCCTCATCCCACACGTCGCTCATTCGTTTATAGAACAAGAGGCCGAAGATGTACTTCTTGTAGTCCGAGCTGTCGATCTTGCCGCGGAGAATGTCAGCGCTCTTCCAGAGGAACGCTTCCAGCTGAGGAAGTGTGAGCTTGCTACCCATCTTATCGACGATCGCCTCAATGTCTTGGGGGCGGTACTTACGATCCTTGCGAGGCCCCACTCGAAGAGGGACAAGGGTGCCTTCTTTCTCCCAGTTCCGGAGAGTGTCCTGATGAATGGAGAAAATCTCTGCTACCTGCCCAATAGTAAGTAGCTCTGGCATTCCTTTAAGTTTTTCTTGGATGTCTTTACGCATATTTGATAACACAAGTCTATCGCGCTCCAAATACAAAGTCAACTGTTCATAGGTTTTCATAGGTTTGTACCTTACCTTGCGTTGTAAAATAAGGGTAATTCGGTTATCCCCTATGGCGCTGGACTTATGAAAAGCTTTCCGGTACTTGTGTTGTTGTGCCAGAAAACCCGCTAAAAGTAACTCCTGACGAGGTCATCCCTATCAGATACTGCCTATATGCGCGTAAATCGAGCGAGGCAGAGGAAAAACAGGCCCTTTCGGTCGATTCCCAGGTAAAAGAGATGCTTTCCATAGCTGAGCGAGAACATCTCAATATTGTGGACATTTATCGGGAATCTCACTCAGCTAAAGACTGTGGGCAGCGCCCCGTGTACAACAAGCTGTTGTTGGACATCCGTGAGGGTAAGTTCGACGGGATACTGGTATGGCACCCCGACCGCCTCGCCCGTAATGCCGGGGACTTGGGAGCTGTGGTGGACCTGCTGGATCAAAAGAAACTGATCGAAATCCGCACGTATAGTCAGCGATTCACCAACAATCCGAACGAGAAGTTTCTCCTCATGATCCTTGGCTCACAGGCAAAGCTCGAGAACGATAACAAGAGCATCAACGTGAAGCGAGGGTTGAAGACAAAATGTGAAATGGGATTGTGGCCAAGTGTTGCACCCACCGGATACCTAAACTCAAAGAACAAAGATCAAAAAGGCATCATCTTCATCGATCCAGACAGAGGACCTGTCATAAAGGAGTTATTTACACGAGTTGCCCATCAAGGAGCAAGTGGCAGAAAGATATTTAAGTGGCTTCGAGAAATACATTTTGTAACAAGAAACGGAAAGCCGTTAACGCTAAGCAACATCTACGTCATCCTGAATAACCACTTTTATCACGGTACTTTCGAGTACTCCAAGCAAAGCGGTC
The DNA here is from genome assembly GCA_041908795.1 of Minisyncoccota bacterium. Lineage (GTDB taxonomy): Bacteria > Patescibacteriota > Minisyncoccia > Phycocordibacterales > UBA12088 > CAYLHB01. Next base: position 28,348 of record JAYRER010000028.1, read on the forward strand.
GCTGGTTCCAAGGCAAGCACACACCACTCATTACCAAAGACCTGTTCGACGAAGTACAGCGACAGCTTCAGTTACAGCGTAAAGCCAGAGGCAAAAATAAGGAGTTTGCTTTCACTCGCCTGATGTCCTGCGGTCTCTGCGGGTCTGGTATCTGCGCTGAGGAAAAATACAAAAACCTCAAAGACGGATCGGTAAACAAGTATATCTACTATGGCTGCACTCGTGCACGAGACCTCAATTGCAAAGGTGGCTACCTTGAGGAACGACAACTCATAGCCCAGCTACTCGACCTGATGGATAGAATTGATTTGGATAAGTCAGGTATCAAGAAGAAACTTGAGGCTGAGATCGAGCGGCACAAGAAGTTTCACTCTGGGATCATGGGTAAACCAAACATGGAGTACAGCGTAAAAGACGCTGACATACGTAACTATGCGAAATACTTACTGAGTGACGGCTCGCTCTTCGAAAAGAGAGACTTGATCCAGTGCCTCAAAAGTAAACTGAGTATCAAGGAAAAGAAGATCAGCCTCGCGGATTAAACGACAAGCGTATATACAAAAAGCCACCGAGTTATCGGTGACTTTTTGTTCTGGATACTGCTCTCAGCAGGTATGCAATGACGGAATAGGTATCTTTCTAGTATCTGACCCCTTTGGGTCCATCGATACTAAACTAGACTGCTGCCGGACTTGGACTCGAACCAAGATACTCGCCTCCAGAGGGCGATGTCCTACCATTAGACGATCCGGCAGCGCAGTGCACAAACTAAGGAACATTCATCCATGTATTTCCGATTGAGCGCAGTCTGTAAGGTTTCCATACCATTAGACCTACCCAACAATAAAAGAAAAGGCGCACCTGCGCACGCCGATTCTACCACTCTTTCCTCGCATTGTCAGTCTTCAATACAGCTGCTCTCAACTTTGAACTGCACGGTAGTATAGGTACATATGTACACACACATCGATATACGCGAGCGAGAGCGCATAGGTCTCCTGCTCGCAGGGCGCAGTAATGTTACCCACATTGCACGAGTGTTGGGACGGCACA
>JAYRER010000029.1:0-2225 GCA_041908795.1 Minisyncoccota bacterium
ACGAGGAAAATTACTTCGACCTCCATGAGCGTGCCGGTGCCGCGCTTGGGTACTTGCTCGAGCGCAGTGAACAAACACTGGTGGTTGTGACCCACCTTGGCTTCTTGAAGGCAATCGTGACGCATATGCTGACTAAAGGAGTACCTGAACCGGAGACGTACGTTAACATTCGCTTCCTCATGGAGTCTGTCAACACGGGGGTCACTATCGTGAGGTTCGGGCGCGACAAACGCGGACGCGAAGGGTGGCGACTCGTGACGTGGAACGACTTCACTCACCTACCGCTTGAGCTTGCAGACCGGCGGGACGAGGTGGGGGTGGTGTAGTAGGAATGCGCTATGAAAACTGTGTATTTTGTGCGACACGGGGAGGGTGAAAACAATATCACCGGCAAATACCTTGCGGACTCAGCCGCGCTCACAGAGAAAGGAAAGGTCCAGGCGCAGCTGGTTGCGCAACGGGTGCAGGCGTATGCGCCCGACGCACTGCTCTCAAGTGCCATGACTCGAGCATACGAGACAGCACAAATTATCTCAGAAGCAACGAAGCTTCCTGTCGAACAATCGGCGCTTTTTAATGAACGAGCCCAGCCCGCATGGCTTATTGGGCATCCTAAGCAAAGTGAAGAGAGGCGAGTGTGGGACACATGGTGCAGAGAACACATTCATGAACAAGAATGGCCAGACCGAGATGCAGAAAATTATTTCATGCTCATGGAGCGGGCACGTAGTGCGTTGGAATATCTTGCAACACAGGTGGCAAATCGAGTTGTGTGTGTGACGCATGGTACGTTTTTACGATTTATGATTGCGCAGGTGCTCTTTGGTGACCACGCGACCCCGCACCTACTGCTGCGCTTCCGTGATACGAGCGTGACCCATAATACGGGCATTACTATGTTTCGTTTTGAGTCAGAGCTGGGTTGGCACCTTGTGAGTTTCAACGATCATGCGCATGTAGCACACTTATGAAAACCCTCATATTTCTTCGCCATGGGCAGACACTCCTCAACAAGCACTGGGTGCACCAGTTTGACGACACGGTGCTCTCGGGGACGGGTAGGGCGCAAGCCGCCGCCATCGCACCCAAGCTCGCGGCACTCCCTCCGTTTGATGTAATCCTCACAAGCAATCTCACGCGCACGAAGCAGACCGCGGAAGTCGTAAACCGGACGCTCAAAGTACCAATTGAAGAGAGCGACCTGTTTGTTGAACTGCGTCGGCCTACTGAGCTTGCGGGAAAGAGCTGGTTTTCCCTGCACTCAAACTGGATCATGGCACAGCTGTACCTCTTTGCGAACCGTGACAACTGGCACTATAGCGACGAGGAGAACTTAGAAGAGTTCCACGCGCGGGCTCGCCGTGCGCTTGAGTACCTCGCGGACAGAAAGGAGGAGCGCATCCTCGTGGTGACCCACCGCGGCTTCATGGCAAACCTCATCGAGCGCATGAAGAAAGACGGCATGGACACGGTTGCAGAGTATCGTCGTGCGCTCTGGAAAAACCTGGAAATAGGTAACTGCTGTTTCTTTGAGGCTACATGGACACCTTCGGGTGAGGACGGGATGACCCTAGAAGGCACGTGGAAGGTCCTCGACGGGTACACGTGCCCGCTTGAGAAGTGAGCGTTTTCGCGCTACGCTGTGTGCATTGCCGGATCGTCTAATGGTAGGACATCGCCCTTTGGAGGCGAGTATCTTGGTTCGAATCCAAGTCCGGCAGCCAAGTCGAGCGCGCACGAGACGCGTCAAAATAACACTTTCCTGACGTCGTAAAGTGACCACGGGTCCAGGACTCGAACCGCAGACGAAAGTGCGCCGTAAAATTTCACTTGGTTGGATTCCCAGATCCGCAGCCAACTCGAGATAGGTTATCCCGCACGAGACGCATCGATAACCATCCGAGGACTATTCTGAGAAGGCATACCTGCTGAGAGCAGTATCCAGGATACAAAACCACCAATATGGGTGGTTTTGTGTATGTGCCATTTCCTCTAAGTGCAAAAAGGAACTAGATTGTAAAAGTAAGCAAAAAAAGCCGAGAATAAAACCAGCGAAGAGATTGGTAATAATTCCCTCAACCCACGCTAGTAGTGTGCCAAGAGGCGCTAAGGTAAAAAGTGACAATCATGCATGAGAAAATTGAATACCGGATATGGTCAACTGAACTATTACACACATGACAATAATTATCGTCAGACTCTAGGCAAGCGCTACTGCAACTCCA
>JAYRER010000030.1:0-8907 GCA_041908795.1 Minisyncoccota bacterium
ATAAGTGCAAGGTGTGGGGGGTGACGCTTCGTGCCCGCGAGGGTCATGGCGAAACCAGCCGCCACTCGTTCCGGTTCACCTTCAATCACATTTTGTTGTGGTACAACCGTGGCCTCAACCATTTCTCCACGACGCACAATGGTAAACGTGACTTCTTGCTCACCCTGCAACCCTACAAAGTTTGATACACGCTCCGGTGTGAATGGCTCACTGAGTAACGCAGTACTCGTGCGCACCCCTCGTATTTCATCACTTCCTTTGAGTACTGCTGAAGCGGGTGTATTCGGAAAGACTTGCGTAATCAATAACTTAACGTCTTTCACCTGGTCAAGTTCCTCGGGAGAAACTGCAGTGGGCATACCTGTGATAAAGCCCACCGTAAAAAGTAACCACGCGAAAAGTACATTCATAGTCACTCCCGCAACAAGCACAGCTGCTTGCCAGTACCGAGGGGCGCGAATAAAACTACGTGCAGCATCTGAGCCATGCTCCTGCTCCTCGGTGGGATCTTCACCGTATATCCGCACGAAGCCACCAATGGGAAGCGCATTTAAAGTGTACTCGGTTTCACCATACTTTTTTCCAAAAAGCTTTGGTGGAAAACCAATACCAAACTCATCCACACGGATACCCGCACGTTTTGCCACCAAAAAATGCCCGAGCTCATGCACAATAATGAGCACTACAAGGACCGCAAGAAAAATAAGTACTGACATGCTGTATATGAAGTATACTACACCCTGCTACTCTACGGAGTGAAACTTTCGGTTAATTTCGCAACTCTTCTTCCTTTCTTCGTGCACATTCTTCAAGAGAAGCGTTTGCCACGTCTACATGTTTCTGCATTTCATCTTTCGCTCTGAATTTTTCATCCTCTGACATTTTTCCCTCCTTCTCCATTTTTTGAATATCACTCCACGCATGCTCTCGAAGCTGACGCACAGCGATACGAGCTTCCTCGAGTTTCTTCCCCACAACACGCACAAGCTCTTCCCTTCGCTCACTCGTAAGCTCGGGAAAAGTGACTCGCACACCCGCATCATCAGCTCCGACCGAGACACCAAGATTCGCGTCTGTGATTGCTTTTTCGATTGCTTTTACCAAACCGGCGTCCCATGGATTAACACGCACCGTTTTCACATCCTCCGCGTGAATACCCGCCACTTGAGTAAGCGGCATCTGTGAACCATACGCCGTAACATGCACCCCATCGAGGAGCGCAGGTGCGGCACGCCCTGTGCGTACACCAGAAAGTTCTTTTCTAAGATGCTCTCCTGCGTCCGCGAGCTCTTGTTTAAATATGGTGAAATTGTACATAGATTGAGTATACCAAATGGTACGCTCTGCGCTATACTCATGAAAATGGTGCACCTTTCGTTTTCTGGCTATCATGCACACGTGCATTTGCTGCGTAGTACATTGACCGCGTGTGCTATGTGGTACTTTCTCGTCGCTGTGGTGCATCCCGAGAAGTGGCGTTTCATCGACAATGTGAACCTTATTTTCCATGAGGCGGGGCATCCATTGTTTTCATTCATGGGTCCATTTTCAGGTGCACTTGGGGGCACACTCATGCAACTTCTCGTGCCGCTTGTCTGTGCCATTTCGCTTGTCCACCATGGAGACCGATGGGGGAGCGCTCTCGTCATGCTTTGGTTCGCTCAAAGTCTCGCTAAAGTGTCGGTTTATGTGAAAGATGCGCGCACGATGGCCCTGCCCCTTGTAGGGGGCGACGGAGTGGGTCATGATTGGAACTACCTGCTCGGAACACTTCACCTTCTTCCCTATGACACACTACTCGCGACCATACTTCAATCTGTCGCGCTTGCTTGTGCGCTCATGGCTTCGTTGTTCGCACTTCATTATTCACTCACCATAACTCGTGCGTAAGCTCCTTTTCCGCCGACGCGATCTTGTACTCATCCCTACAGCCTATGTGGTGCTTGGACTTTTCCTCACCCTCGTACAAGGCCGATTGGTGTACTTTCCCGACAACCAAACTTTTGCACCTTGCGTTCAGCTTCCACTTGCCGAAACAGTGAACACCGAAGGTGTACGGGGACTCTACATCGAAGGTGGACCGCGTCTCGCCATTCTTTACCATGGCAACGCAGGGAATGCGTGCGATCGATCCTTCTATGTGCCCCTGCTTCAATCCGAAGGATTTTCAGTCCTGCTTGTCGAGTATCCCGGCTACGCGGGTGATACGGGCACTCTTTCGGACGAGTCTATTCTTGAAAACGTTCGTCATGTTGCGACATGGGCGGCAACTCGCACACACCATGAGCACGTACTTATAGGCGAAAGCTTGGGGAGCGCAGTCGCTTCTTATCACGCACAGCTCACGCGTCCAGAGCGACTTGTGCTTATCACCCCCTTTTCTTCACTTGCCTCCCTTGCCTCACGCAAAGTGAAGATTTATCCCACAAGCATCCTCCTTACGCACAACTACGAGACTGCACTTTGGGCACAAAATGCTGAAAAAGTAAGAATAATTTCTGCACAGGACGACACGATTATACCGCACGAAGAAGTGGAATCACTTTATTCTTCGCTCACCACAAAAGATGTCAAATGGTACATCGCGCGTGGGGACCATAACACACTGTATAATCACCCCGACTTTAGAGAGGCATTCGTCCTAGCGCTTACGAAGTAAGGGTTACTGCGAGATGTTCTAAGAGCTGTTTGAGTGAAGCAGAACGATCAGATGCATACCTACGCACCAACATGATGTGACGAAGAGTGCGGTAACGTGTGATATCTGGTTGCAGTGCACACGCATATTCAAGATCTTCAAGAAACTCACGCACCTCACTCACATCCTTACGGTCGATGAGAGACGCTACGAGCGTGAGTCGTATGGGTACGGAGGCGGATATGAATCGATTCACATGCTCGCTGGGCGTACCAAGGGCGCCGCCAAGTTCGATGTCCGTAAGCCGTGAACGCACCGTAGGAATAAGGCTCGCGGCATAAGGTGTTACAAGAATGATGATGGTACCAAACGGAGGCTCTTCCAATGTCTTAAGAAGTGCGTGTTGGGCTTCATTCGTGATGGTCTCAAAGCTTACAAGCACCACTTGCCCGCTCTTTGGGGGAGCAAGTGAGATTGTAGCTGAAAGACTACGCACATCGTCTATCGTGCATCGCGTGAGTCGCACAATGCGTGTATACGTAGCGTCGTGGAGCACAACGCCATACTCACCAAGATACGTTGCGAGTGCGGATTGTACACGTTCCAAGGCGCCTCGCACAAGCAGTGCGTGGGGAAGTTTTCGTGTACCATAACTCTTCATCCTCATATGGACTCATGGTACCACGCACACAACGACACACGCTCTCGTTCGTGTTATCCACTCACTACACACACACTTTGCACATTTGTCAAAAGATACCTTGTGCACACAATGGTAGAATAGAGGTATGGCTACAACTTCACCATCGTTCGTCCGAGTACCACCGCAGTCTCTTGAAGCTGAGCGTGCCTTACTTGGCGCCATCATGCTTAAGCCGGAGTGTATGTACGACGTCTCCGACCTCATACGAAGCGAGCATTTTTATGCGGAAAAACACAGAGTAGTCTACACCGCAATGTTGGAGCTTTTCAAAAAAAGCGACCCTATCGACATGCTCTCAGTTGCAAGTAGACTCAAAGTAACCAAAAACATTGAGCGCATAGGGGGGACCAGCTTTCTCGCAGAGCTTGTCTCGGTGGTCCCCACCACGTCAAATGTACACCACTACGCAGACCTCGTGCAGAAGACCGCAACCCTTAGGGCACTCATTGGCGCGGCGGAACACATAGCTGAACTGGGGTATGAAGAGGGACGTGAGCTTGAGGAGGTGCTTGATGCGGCGGAGAAGCACATGTACGAGGTTACGAACGCCCCTTCCATCCATAAGTTCGTCTCTATGGGTGACTCACTTGGTGAGGCGTGGGAACGACTCGATCGTCTCCACAAATCCACATCCGAGCTACGTGGTGTCCCAACGGGTTTCAGAGAGCTTGATAATCTTCTCGCAGGACTCCAACCTGCAGACCTTATAATTCTTGCCGCACGACCATCAATGGGAAAGACGGCGCTCGCGCTCGATATTGCACGGCAAACAGCAATACAACACAAGACAGCGGTGGGTGTGTTCTCGCTTGAAATGAGTAGCCACCAGCTTGTGGACCGCATGTTGGCGAGTGAGTCTCGCGTCGATGCTTGGAAATTGCGCACAGGCAAGCTCTCAAGCGACGATGATTTTGCTCGTGTGCGCGAAGGTATGGAGCGTCTTGCCGATGCCCCTATTTTTATTGACGACAAGCCAGCCAATAATGTGCTTGCCATGCGCAGCGTCGCACGACGGCTCAAGCGCGAGCACGGGCTAGGACTCATCATCGTAGACTATCTCCAAATGATGACTCCAACAGGTAGTCGCGCACAGGATAGCTTAGTTCAGCAGGTAACAGAGCTCTCTCGTTCGCTCAAAACTTTAGCACGCGAGCTTGAGGTACCCGTCCTGGCACTTTCTCAACTCTCCCGCGCTGTGGAGCAACGACGTGGCAAGCCACGTCTCTCTGACCTTCGAGATAGTGGAAGCATCGAGCAGGACGCAGATGTGGTGATGTTTATTCACCGTGAGGACAAAATGAACGAAACAAGCGATCGTCCAAATATAGCGGAAATTCTGGTGGAAAAGCATCGTAATGGTCCTGTAGGTAAGGTTGATCTCTACTTTGATGAGCGACGCGCCACATTCCTCTCTATTGAAAAATCAAGCTTTGGTGCACTTGAAGCAAGAGCACAAACTGTTGACGACTTCTAATGAAAACAAGCATCCTCGCCACACTCGCAGACATGCTCTCCGAGCTTCCGGGCATTGGTCCGCGTCAAGCACGCCGTATAGCGGAGGCAATGATTCGAAAGGACCGCGCATGGGTTGAAGAGCTAACCCGTAGAATCGTTGAGGCAAAAAAAACAGTGCGCAAATGCCCTGCGTGTATGCGTACCGTATTTGGTGGGATAGGATCATGCACTATTTGCGCTGATTCCACAAGGGATCCCTCAACACTTCTTCTGGTGGAGAAGGATGTCGATCTTGAGGCCATTGAACGTTCTGGGGCGTATCGAGGAAACTACTTTGTACTTGGAAGTCTTGTGACGCCGCTTGACGCTGAGCCAGAAAGAAAAGCCCGACTTCGTGAGCTTGTTGTCCGCGTACACTCGCTCCATCAAGCGAAAGCAACCGACCCCTCTCCACTTGAGCTCATTTTTGCGCTTCCAGCAAATGAGGACGGTGATGATACCGCACTTTTGGTACGCGAGTACCTCACACGTCATGCGAACACTGCACTTGTGCGTACAAGTGAATTAGGGCGTGGACTCTCCACAGGAAGCGAACTCGAGTACGCAGATGCAAAAACTATCAAGTACGCACTTGGGCGGAGAGTCTAATCACACATGGTACAACCAAAGTTACGATACTACTCATTCGGCATCTCGGTGAGTGTCACCTCCACCGTACGCTCTTCACCTGCGCGAAAAAAAGTTACTACTGCAGTGTCTCCGATTGATTTTTTTCTAATTTCCTCCCCTAGTGAGTGATTCTTTAACTCTACACCACCTACTGCAACAATGTGATCGCCAGACCTTATACCAGCTTTTGCCGCAGGGGAACCCTTCAAAACTGCAGGCCTTCCAGGTCCTTCGGAGCGCACGAGTGCGCCATACTCTCTTTCTAGACCTTCCGCTTCTGCGAGTTCGGTGTTCACCTCAATATAGCGTACACCAAGGTACGGGCGGCGAATCGAGCCAAACTCTTCCACTGAGTCAGCCACCGCTTGTACCATGTTCGCAGGAAGTGCAAAACCGATGTTTTCCGCGCCGTCAGCGACTGCGACATTCACTCCAATCACCTTACCCTCCAAATCAAGCAGAGGTCCCCCGGAGTTACCCGGGTTTATCGCCGCGTCTGTTTGGATCACACCCTTGAGCTCTTCACTCATTCCTCGCCCATCCCCCGCAACGACGGACCGTGAAAGACCGGAAATCACTCCCACCGAGACGCTGTTTCGAAACTCTGCCAGTGCATTCCCAATCGCTATCACTGTCTGCCCCAGTCGCGCAGTATCAGAGTCGGCAAATGACAGGTACGTGAAGCCCTCGCCTTCCACCTTGAGTACGGCTATATCGTACAGTGGGTCACGTGCAACTACTTTCGCTTCAAGTTTGTCTCCCGCGTTGGTCAGCACTGTATACTCCGCCTCTTCAAGACTCACTACATGTTTGTTAGTCACCAGAAGCCCGTCGGGAGAGACAAAAAAACCGGAGCCACCTCCCACCTCGCGCTTCTCTGTTCCCCTTTGACGCTCACGGGGTATTTGGAAGCCGAACGGTCCCCCGAATGGATTAAACTCCTCATAATAACGCTCGATAACGGGTACATCTTGCGTAATCACAACAGATACCACCGCATCAGCACTTCTCCCCACAATATCCACAACTTGTTCACTATTGACAGATCGATGCATTTCACTTTTTTCGATCTCATACGTATTCACCGAAGCAAATAGGTGTGGGTAGTACTCACGTACTACAAAAAAGCTGGTTCCTACAATCGCAGTCGTAAAAAACACACTCAGTGCAACACTTACCCCCACAATCGCACAGGGCTTACACTCGTGGATACCGAGGAGTCGCCGCAGAAAGTTCACAGGTTGCTCATTATTCATAGTACATGGAGTGAGCTTTTAAAAACAAGATTATGTACCACGCGATTACGTACTACGTATTGTACTAAGGTTCCTTATACGGACGCAACACGTGCTACTCAACAGTAACGCTCTTCGCGAGGTTGCGCGGCCTATCTACATCGTACCCTCGGGCCACACCCATGTAGTACGCAAAGAGTTGGAGAGCAACGGTCACAACAACGGGCGTTAAAGCTTCGTGACAGTGAGGCACATAGAGTACTGCATCAGCGAGAGATTCAACTTCGGTGCAACCTTCTGTAGTAATCGCGAGAACGGGTCCTTTCCTCGCTCGAATTTCCTCAACGTTACTCCTCATTTTTTCATATACGCTGTCACGCGGCATAATGGCAACGGTGGGAAAACGCTCGTCTATCATGGCAATGGGACCATGTTTCATCTCACCTGCTCCGTACCCCTCGGCATGCAGGTACGAGACCTCTTTAAGTTTAAGTGCTCCCTCGTATGCAGTTCCATAATTGTACTTTCTGCCAATATAGAGAAAATCTCGATACGATGAGAACATGTGCGCCACCTCCTCCACCTCACTCTTGCGCGCAAGAACTGCACGCACCCTCTCGGGACGTGCGCGAATTTCCTTGCACAACTCTCGTGCAAGTGAGGGCGAGAGGCCACGCATTCGACCCAAGTAGAGTGCCACTTCTGCGAGAACTTCGAGTTGGGAGACAAACGCTTTGGTAGAGGCGACACCAATCTCCGGTCCTGCGTGGTTGTACACTCCTGCTTCCGTCTCTCTCGCTATTGTCGAGCCTACCATGTTTACAATGCCCAATGTGAGGTATCCATTGTGTTTTGCCTCTCGAATAGAGGCGAGGGTATCGGCGGTCTCTCCAGACTGTGAAATGGCAAGCACTGCGGCTTCGCCGTCACGGATGAGCTTGCGGTAGCGAAATTCGGACGCCACTTCCACCTCAACAGGGATGTTGGCGTACTCTTCAATCAAGAGTTTCCCCACTAAACCCGCATAGTATGCGCTCCCACAGCCGACAATGATGAGGCGCGTGAGTTCACGTAGACGTTCTACATGGTCTGCAAGACCACCGAGTGCAACATTTCCCGTATCCGCAAACACTCTCCCGCGTGCACTATTGATAAGAACGTCCGGTACCTCCATAATTTCCTTAAGCATAAAGTGGGGAAATCCCTGCTTTTCGACTGTCTCAACATCCCACTCAATGGTTTCGGGTAATTTCGGACACACCGTATGGTCGAGGGTGCGCACCTCGTAACAGTTTGGTTTTAGAATAGCAAGTTCACCGTCGGCTAAGTAGACGAAATCCTTTGTGTGTCGGATCAAGGGCGAAGCATCGGAAGCCACGAGGTGTTCTTCTTTTCCAATACCAAGCACTATAGGACTTCCCAGTCTCGCAACAACAATGGTCTCCGGGTCATCTACCGTCATAACCGCAACACCATACGTACCTCGAACACGTCGTAGCGCGTCAGTGAGTGCGTGTGCGAGGTCGGGTGCATGCGTGAGATACTGTGCCACAAGGTGCGCGAGCACCTCGGTATCGGTTTTTGAAACAAATACGTTACCAGTTTTTTCAAGATCACTTCGCAATTCTTTGTAGTTCTCAATGATGCCATTGTGAACGAGCCACACCTTATGAGCAGGATCGGTGTGTGGGTGTGCATTTTCCTCAGTGGGTATGCCATGTGTCGCCCATCTCGTGTGTGCGATACCAGCAGTACCGTTGAATGATGTATCAAGCGTTTTTGCAAGTTCGGCCACGCGGCCAACCGCCTTTCTCACACCGGCTCCACTCACGTATAGTCCAGCAGAGTCGTATCCTCGGTACTCAAGCGCAGTGAGACCATCAAGAAGTATCGGTGGAGCATTCCGTATTCCAGTGTATGCAATGATGCCGCACATAAAAGATAGAAAGTTTAGAGTGGTACGTAGTTGGTATAAAAGAGCGATAAGGCGTTGAGTGGGTGGCGGGTACTGGTAAACTCAACCACCATTTCGAGTTTCGTGCAAACTTTAATACACCCATATGTTCACTTGGACTCAAACTCTAACTGCACGTTTTTCTAATAATTCCTCGAACGCTTCTTTCGGTGTTCGCCAGTCCAAAACCTTGCGTGGTCGTTCGTTCAGTAGGTCTTGCACGTGCTTCAATTCCTTGCGCGTCACTTTATTG
>JAYRER010000031.1:0-6604 GCA_041908795.1 Minisyncoccota bacterium
GGGTTTGTCGGAAAAGTAATAAAGCTGGGGCCTTACCAAGTTTCGCTCGCGCGAAATTTCTTCGAGCGCTTGGGCGACCGCAATGATGGGGTAAAAATGACCCCCAGAACCTCCTCCAGTAAATACTATTTTCATGGTAGACCAAGTGATGGCCGGCTGTAGCGTGACACATTAAGCACTATACCAACCGACGCGAGTGCGAAAAACAACGCAGTGCCGCCATGGCTTATGAAGATAAGTGGAACGCCAGTGAGTGGCACCACCCCGAGCATCGCACCTATGTTCATAAATGACTGCGACACAATCAGTATAGCAATTCCCAGCGTCACGAGTCCACCAAACCTGTCTCTCGCCCGTGTAGCTACGTGGAGCACACGGTACCCAAAAAATAGAACGAGGAGAATAACTGCAACGCCACCCACAAAACCGAGTTCCTCAGCTGCTACACTAAAAATGGAGTCACCCGTAGGTTCGGGGAGGTAGTTGAATTTTTGTACACTCTGTCCATACCCACGCCCAAACCAACCACCCGACCCTACTGCGATAAGACTTTGGTTGATTTGGTAACCTGCGCCCAAAGGATCAACAGTCGGATCCAAGAAGGTGGTAATGCGATCCATCACATAGGGGCGTGCGAGGGCAAGTACACCAAGCCCAAGACAGCCAATGAGTACGAGAATGAGGAGGTGGGAGAGTCGTCCACCCGCCGCAACAAAAATTCCTACAAGCGCCGAAGCGATGGTGATGAACGTGCCCGTGTCAGGCTGGAGGAGCATAGGAACCGCAACCAGCATCAGACCAATAAGGAGCGGCGCAAACCCCCACTTGAGCGTGTGCACGGTGCGATGATGCGTGGCGTAGTACGACGCGAGAAGAAATACTGATGCAACCTTAAGAAACTCAGACGGTTGGAAAGAAAAACCCAACAAATCGATCCATCGTGTGGCACCTTTGGTAGAAAATCCTAGACCAGGCACAAATACCAAGAACGTAACAATAAGAGCCACTACGAAGAAGTGCGGTGCGAATCGCCGATAGAGATTGTACGGCACTCTTGAAGCGACGAGTAACGCGATGCACCCACCACCCACTCCAAGGATAAGTTGATTCAATGCAACGCTCGAAAAGCGTGCGCCCTCGCTTCGTGCAAGGAGACCCAATGAAGCCGAACTGAAGATAAAGAACCCGAGCAATACGAGCGTGAGTGTGGTGAGGAGAAGTGGTCGGTCGATTGTATGCATACTACTTATGTACCTTTAGAATTACAGAGTATTACAGCTACTTGGCAAGTGCGAGAATAACACCCACAAACGCACAAATGACCGAAAACACCCAATAACGCATGGTAACTTTGTACGCAGGCCACCCTATTGCCTCAAAGTGGTGGTGTAACGGAGCGATCTTGAATATCTTTTTTCCCCGAAGGTGCTTGCTTGCAACTTGAAGTATGTCGGAAACAACCGTGGCAATGAGGGGAAATGCTATTACGGGGAGTACAAACACCCCCGCCCCTCCACCAAGTCTATCGGTCATGAACGCCACAACAGTGAGCGACATTGTGAGCCCCATGACGCCCGTCTCACTCATATAAAAACGCGCAGGTGGTATGTTGAACCAAAGGAAGGCAAGGAGTCCTCCCACAAGGACACCACAAAAAGCTGCGAGATCGTACTGTGTTTGATAAAACGCGATACCAGCATACGCAGAAAAAATTATGGCAAATACTCCACCTGCAAGTCCATCAATACCGTCAATAACCCCACCGGCATAGATAACGAGAGCCACAAGCACATAGAGTGGAACAAAGAAAAAACCAAGGAACAACTCACCCCCACCGGGGATCCCCACGCTCATTACGTCAAGCTTTTCATAGAACCACCACGCAATCATGAGTGCAACGGACGCTACAATAACAAGTCGCTCACGAAGTGGTAACCCTCCTGCGAAGTGTCTCCCCTTACCTGTTACCTCCAACACATCATCAACGAGACCCACAAGAGCTCCGACGAGAAGTGTTACAAAGGGCACCCATGTTTGGCTTCTGCTCACGTACTCGAGTTTATCGAGAAGTGGCACATCGAACAGGCGTGCAGTAAGCCATACCAACGTCGTCGTGATAACCACACTTCCCCAGATGACAACCCCGCCCATGCGAGGGGTTCCCACCTCTTTATGTTTATGGAGTTCGTTAAAGAGCGGTGTTTCCCCGCCCGCGTACCCGACTTTTCCTGCCTTCTTCTTCCAAAGTTTGTACTTGTAGAGGTAGTGCGTGAGGAGTGGTGAGGCGAGTATGCCAACAAAAAAGGCAAGTGCGGCGGGTGTAATCGCCTTTATGAGGTCGAGGGCCATGGTTCAAAAGTATACCTTATATTTGAACGTTTTTAAACGCCACAGAGCCCGCTACGGAGTCATTTCACTACGTAGTCGCGCCTCGTACCACCCACTGGCTATATGTGCAATTGTCGCCTTGGTAAGCTTCTCCACATCCGTAAATCTCCCGTCGCGGGAGCTCCCCAATACTACAATCGCGATTGGTGTACCCGGTCCCGGGTCAAAAAGAATCCCGAGGTTGCCTCCCGCAAGGGGTGTGTAGCCTGTTTTACTTCCAACAAGTCCAGGCACTGTACCAGTGAGTGCATTGGTGTTCACTGCATGATGGAAAAGCGTGTCGGTTTGAAAATCTTGCGTAGGTTGTGTTGTGCCCTGAAGCACTTCCGCATCGTGTAATGTGAGATGTGCGAGGAGTCTCGCAACGTCTCGTGCAGAACCCGCACCACCTGGTGTTTCTGCATTTATGTCGAGACCTGTTGGGTCGTTCCATGATGCAGTGAGTTCAAGTTCCTCCGACAGCGTATTCATACGCGCCACAAACTCACTTCGTCCCAGTGATGCAACGGCAAGCGCATCGGCGGCGTCATTACTGCTTGTGATGAGCATGAATGAGATGAGATCCTCAGTGGCCCACACCTCGCCTGCGGTAAGGCCCGAATCACCCTCACGCAGAATCGATTCCGCGGAAATAGTGACGGTGGGAGTGTCTGCAAGCACCTCGCGTGCAACAAGCGCTGTCATAAGCTTCGTGAGCGACGCAAGCGGCATGATTTCATCTGGCGAGCGTCCAAAAAGGACTCGGCCACCGTTGAGGTCATAGACTAGCGCGGCACGCGCTTCAAGGGAAATTTCTGTGAGCGGGTCGACTCCAGAGGGCAAGAAAGATGGCTCCGTATAAGCTGTAGTCGCCACTTGCTCCAATGAAATGGTCGATGGAAGGGAGGTCCACTGCGTGCCGTACCATGCGGCAACTGCGGTGATCGCGAGTGCTCCGAATAGTGCAATG
Source organism: Minisyncoccota bacterium (assembly GCA_041908795.1). Taxonomy (GTDB): domain Bacteria; phylum Patescibacteriota; class Minisyncoccia; order Phycocordibacterales; family UBA12088; genus CAYLHB01. Next base: position 3,338 of record JAYRER010000031.1, read on the forward strand.
ACACGCTCTCGCACATGTTCAGAAGCGACAGGTGTATGCGCCTCAAATTCAGGGAGAGCTGCGGGTAGAGAAAGGTCAACCACCAGTCCTCCTTTATCGTTTTGTTCTGTCGTATTCATACTTTTACTACTGTTGATTGTGGTCCTATGCATGACCGACCGATACCTCTGCCACTGCCTCGCGCGCTTTTGCTTCATACGCAGTCACTTGGGATCGCAAGGTACCATACTCGGGGAGCTCCTCCACACTTACAATACCTAGATATTTTAGGAAATCAGGTGTAGGTACGTAATGGGCACCTCTCCCACCCTTCTCAAGTACGCGACGTTCAATGAGGCCACGCACAAGGAGGTTGCGCAAAATAAACGTTGAGTTAACCCCACGAATGAAATCAATTTCGGCTCGGGATACGGGCCCGCGATAGAGGATAATAGTGAGAGTCTCAACACCTGCTTTTCCAAGATCACGGTTCAATTCTTCGCGACGCAAGGATTCTATGAGGTTACTCACCTCGGGTGCGGTCACAAGCTCGTACGAGTCATTCACCTCAAGGAGACGCACACCGCGCCCCATGAGAAGCACCTTGAGGGACGCGAGCGCCTCCCGCACCTCCGACTGTTCTGCTTTGAGTAGAGTGACAAGCTCTTGGAAACGCACAGGCTCTGCACGGTAAAACAACAGGGCTTCTATACGCAAGGCGTGATCCATATTCGGCTAAGTATACCAACGCACTGCCAGCTCTCCAACCCTTACCCCTTATACTTTGTAGAAGAACGTGGGGTGCGGTCTACCCATACCGCGGAAGCCCCACGACATGGGTTTCAACCACTATATCAGAGCTATGACTCTCCTGCTCAGCCTTCACCACCCCTTGCTTCACGAGTTCAAGGAGTGCGAGGAATGACACAACTATCTCAACCTTCTCTGATTTTCCCATGCCCGCGAGATCACTAAAGTTGGTGCGCATCGCGCGCTCAACGCGCATCCGCAGTCGCTCCACCATTTCTTCGAGCGACAAGACCTTTCGAACCGTAGCACGCGCGAGCGGACCCTCCAGTTTTGGCAGTCCCGCAAGGAGCGCACGCAAAGCCTCATGAAGTGAAGACACGTCAGTTGCGGGAGGTGAGAATACAGGCTGCCGAGTTCCAGATACTTCACGCGAATAGAGTGGAGATGTGCCAAAAAGTTGCACAGTGTGGTGGGATACCTTGCGGTACGTATCAAGGAGGGTGAGACGTAGCTCAAGATCGTCAATACTGTGTGCCTCCTCATCCGAAAGAGTTAGTGTGGGAAGGAGCGACCTACTCTTGATAAGCAAGAGCGTGCTTGCGGTAAGGACAAAGTGCGCAGTCTCCGCAATAGGAAACTCAGGGTGAGACTTAAGGTATGAAATGTACTCGTCGGCGACCGCCGCGAGTGACACTTGGTTAATGAGGAGTTTGCGCTTCTCTATGAGGCCGAGGAGCAACTCAAGCGGTCCTTCAAACTGGGTGGTACGAACCTCAAACTCTGGCATATGCTGTGAGTCATGCATCTACATACGAGGTGACTATTGTCACCTCGTATGTACTACTTCTTCTTATTTTTTTTCGGCTTCTTCGCCTCTTTGCGAGGCCCTGCTCCTTTTGCCATAGTGATGCACAAGTAATGTGTAATACTTTATTATACCACCATGTGCCGCTCCCAGTATATACACCACATATTCTACGAGAGTGCACAACACCATGCTGACTTGCTCCACTACTCCGTGAGGCGCACGTCGATGCGGTGCATGTCACGAGGGAATAAAGATGCCTCTTTTATGTTGTCGAGTCCGAGCACCTTTTGAGTAAGGCGCTCGAGCCCCATACCGATACCGCCATGGGGAGGGAGTCCGTACTTAAAGGCCATGAGGTAGAAAGAGAACTTCTCAGGGTCGAGCCCCTTCCTTTTGATCTTTTCCACAAGAGTATCGTAGTCGTGCACACGCTGACTACCCGAGAGAATCTCAACGCCCCGAAAGAGGAGGTCGAAGCTCTTCGTGAAGCCAGGATCCTCGAGGTCGTCCATTGTGTAGAACGGCCGTTTACTCGACGGGTAGTGGGTGATGAATATAAAATCGGAGTTCCACTCTTTCGCACCGTACTCACAGAGCCATCGCTCATCTTCAGGATCGAGATCTGACGCAGTGGTCTTGTCGACGCCCGTCTCCCGTTTGAGGAGTGCCTGCGCCTCGCGGAGCTTCAACGTCGGGAGTGGCCCCTCAGGCACGAGCGGGAGCGTTGCACCCAAGGTCGCGAGGTCCACGCCCGCGCGCTCCTCGAGTACAGTGTGCACGGAGCGCATCATCCGTTCCATGAGGTTCATTACGTCGTGGTGATCCTCAATAAATCCCATCTCAAGATCGAGCATCGCTATCTCATTGAGGTGGCGCGAGGTGGCGTGCCGCTCCGCACGGAACATGGAGCCCACAGAGTACACGCGCTCAAACACCCCTATAAGCATCTGCTTGTAGAGCTGAGGAGAGGTGGCAAGCGAAGCCGTGGTGTCAAAGTAGTCGAAATGAAACACATCCGCCCCACCCTCCGCATCGTCGCCAACGATTTTTGGCGCCTGAAACTCGATGAAGCCCTCTCCGTCAAGAAAATCTCGAAACGTTTTTGCGAGGAGCGCCTGCACCTTAAATATTGCTTGCTCACGACGTCGACGTAGTGTAAGAGGACGATAATCAAACAGCGTGTCGATGTTGAGTTCTGCATCGAGTGCAAACGGAAGCTCCGCCGCGCGCGTGAGCACCTCGACCTTGAGAAGCTCAAGCTCGATGTCGCCGTTTGGTTGGTCTTTATTCACCATACGCTCCGGTCGCGCATTCACCTTCGCCTCAACCGAGACCACGTACTCCGACCGCACCGTCTTTACCACCTCGACCGCCTCAGGTGCACTCGGAAGCGCAACCGCCTGCACGAACCCGCTTCGATCGCGCAGGTCGAGAAATATGAGTTTGCCGTGGTCACGCCGAACGTCGACAGAGCCCTGTACGGTTACCTGCGCGCCCACATGGCTATGTAAGTCGGCTATGAGTATTCGAGTATTCATAGGTAGAAACTACTTTTCAGGAAGGTCGTAATAGTACACGCCTTTGGTGTACGCCTCAAGCATGGCGGGGATAGTAGCAAACAAGGGGTGTGGCAGTGCGTCGAGCGCATACCACTGCCAAGACTCACACTTTTCGGGCTCGCGCACCTCCGGCTCTCCCGACACCCAATCGGCGGCAAACCCAATATGCAC
>JAYRER010000032.1:0-3215 GCA_041908795.1 Minisyncoccota bacterium
CACTCTTGTCGCACTACGGGAAAGCGCAACCGTTTTTATACTCCGCATTCGCGCAGTTTGGTGTAAAAGATACGTTTTCATTGTTTGAGCGCATCGGCGTACCGATTGTCGTTGAGGCGAGAAAGCGCGCGTTCCCCGCGAGCCAGCGTGCGGTCGATGTGACGCGCGCACTCGAGCGTGCGGTGCGAAGTGCCGAGGTCACCGTAAAGACCGGCGCACGGGTGACGGAGATTGCTGCCCAGCCGACGGGAGAGACGCTCGCCATTCGCGGGGTGCGCGTAGGCTCGGAACTCTACCGTGCACCCTCGGTCATACTGGCAACCGGCGGCATGTCGCACCCGGAGACCGGCTCGACCGGTGACGGCTTCTCATGGCTGCGGCACCTCGGGCACACGGTGGTCGCACCTACGCCGACCGTGGTGCCCCTCCGAGTAAAGGAAGTATGGGTACATGAGCTCGCGGGCGTCTCGCTCACGTTCATGAAAATCACGTTCTCTGTTGCCGGAAGGCGCGCATTCTCGAAAACCGGCAAACTGCTCTTTACCCATTTCGGGCTCTCCGGTCCGCTCATTTTAAATAGTGCGGGGAAGGTGGCGGATCTCCTCCATGAAAGGCCGGTGACGGCAACCATCGATGCGTATCCGGACACTGATGTGGGCTCGCTCGATGCTCGTGTGCGAAATATACTTGATGCGAATAAAAACAAAATGTGGAAGACGGTGTTTCCCGAGCTTGTTCCCCATGGCATGACAGAGGCACTGCTCCCTCTTGTGAAAGGGGTGCGCCCCGAGACTAAGGCCCATAGTGTGACCAAAGAGGGGCGTCGTGAACTGGTCGACCTCTTGAAGGCACTCCCTGTGACCATACAGGGGCTCATGGGTCTCGACCGCGCGGTCGTCGTCGATGGCGGGGTGCCGCTTTCAGAAATCGACACGAAAACGATGGCTTCGAAGGTGGTTGCGGGGCTCTTCGTGACCGGTGACCTGCTCCACGTCACGCGACCCTCCGGCGGCTACTCGCTCCAACTCTGCTGGACCACCGGCTGGGTTGCGGGGAGTAATGTGTAGTCGGGTGCGCTGATGTTGATGTTGACCGCATACATGGTCGTACTGTATACATGTGGGTAGAAACCAGGGGAGGTTCCGTCTTCACCGCGACTCGCGTCGCACAGGAAAGAGGGAATCATGAGTAGTCAGACACCAAGCTTCGAGTCGTGGGAAGAAGCCAGTGCCCGCGCCTTGGCCAAACAAATGTGTCGCGTGGGTCAATGGGAAGGGAAACAGCGACCTCTCACCATAGAGGAGCAGAGAAGCGCGATATTTATCTGCACAATTGGCTGGTCCTTCAGGTGGATTGGCATTATTGTTCAACGCTTCTGCCGCGTGTGCGTCGGTGGTTGGCGTGGGGTGCTTCGCGTCGTGTCGGATGACCGTTACCGCATATAACGACGAATGTGGCCTCCCTTCGGGGAGGCCGACTCGTACCATCCAGATGGTTACAATGTGAGGGTTGTTCCCGTAAATACGGCACGATCGGTCATGAACGACTCCAATCCGAGTGCCGGTCCTATCGCCACATGCGGTACGGGGATGTGGAGACAGAGGTAGGCCGCCGCGAGTTTCGCGTAGATGTCATTCAGTACCATGCCACTCCCGAGTGTGGGATTGAGGTAGGGAATCAATGTTGCGGTATCGAAATTAGAAAATGAGAGTTGCGAAACAAGCTCTGCGTCAGGGTGCGATGCGGGGTTTTTTGTATAGTAGCCTCCGGAGCCGGTACCGAAGTAGACGCAGGAGAGTTCAACACTGTGTTTGAGGAGGTGTGCGAGTGCTACCGTGAGCTTGTCGTTCTCACCGAGGCCGTGGTGCCAGTAGTCTATTTCAAGCGAGCTCACCACATCATTTTCGTTGACGACAGGGACGATGTGGTCATCGATAAGTGCGGAAACAAGGTTGTTTCTTACACTCTCGCTCTCGCCGGCGTCAGCGAGATTTGCGTGGGTGAGGAGAAAGGGGACCGGTACAAGACCCGTGTCTTTGAGTGCATCGCGCCACGCAGTGAAGAGGGGAAGGGTGCCGACCCCGGCGAGTACGGATTTTTGAAATGCGTTCGATTTTTCGCCCAATGTGGCGGTACCCGCCGCCACCGCACCCGATGAGACGATGAGTGTACGGTAGCCACATGCGCGGAGTCGTGCAACCTGTACACCAATCTCCCCAAGTGGAGATGGTTCCGCCCACACACTCTTCGTGCCGAGCTTCAAAATTGCAACCTTGGGAGAGTCCATCGCAGGATTGTATCATACGGCACTATGGGGTGTGCTATACTTGCCCCATGGAGGAGCAACTGATTGCGCCATCGCGCGAGGAGAGGGATTGGACAAAGGCAATTGCGCGCATTGAGGCAAAGGTTGACATGGTGTACGCCTCGGCGGAAAAGACGAGGAAGTACTTTTTGTGGATGCTCATCGGGACCGTGCTGGTCTTCGTGCTTCCACTTGTGGGTCTTGTGTTTGCCATCCCGGCACTTCTTTCAACATACTCGGGACTTGTTGACCCTTCGTTACTGCAAGGTATATGAACACGGATGATACAAAGAAGGAGAAAGAGCGTGAGGAGGCGGTATTTGCCGCGGGCTGTTTTTGGGGTGTGGAAGCCGCTTTTCGGGAGGTGCCGGGCGTGGAAGATGTTGAGGTCGGCTACACCGGTGGCAACAAAGACAATCCCACCTACGAAGAGGTGTGTACCGATACCACGGGACATGCAGAGGCGGTACGAGTCACGTTTGACCCTTCAGTGGTGACCTACCGCGAGTTGGTGGAAAAATTCTTCACACTTCACGACCCAACTCAGCTCGACGGGCAGGGACTCGACATCGGCAGACAGTACCGAAGTGCGATATTTTTCAAGAATGATGCGCAGAAGCGCATCGCCGAGGAGGTTCTCGATGTGTGTGCGGAGCGTGGCACCTACGGCGAGCGCGATATTGTGACCGAAATAGTGCCCGCAGGCCCGTTTTACCGCGCGGAGGAGTACCACCAACGGTACTTCGAAAAACGAGGAGGAGGGGTGTGTCACTAGCACACACACTGTCTATGAGCGTATTTCTTTCCACTGTGCGGAGCAATGTGACGCAAGCCTCGGAGCTCCTCACACTTTCTCCAAGCACCGTGACACTCCTCACGGAGCCGAAGAAACTCATTGAGGTGACGTTTC
>JAYRER010000033.1:0-23264 GCA_041908795.1 Minisyncoccota bacterium
AGACCTATGCGCTCTCGCTCGCGTATATCGATGTGTGTGTACATATGTACCTATACTACCGTGCAGTTCAAAGTTGAGAGCAGCACTTAAAAAAATTGACAAAAGCGTCAAGAATGCCGACATCACTCACTGATGCAGTTGCAGAGCCCGTGGTAGAGTCAGAATCAGCTAGCATGAGTACGAAGTAGGCACCCACCAACGAGAACGCAACGAGAGCTACTGCCGCAAGGACACGAAAACCGCTCACACCAAGTTTTCTCGATGTACCCTCCTCTACTTCCGCCACAGAGTAGGGCCTGATTTCAGAATTGCGTCCGTATGCTGAACGATTCTTGTCATACACAGCACGTGAGGACAGCCTTACACTATGCGGACGTAACGGTGAAAGCACTACACCGTCTAGGGACTCGCGTCGAGTTGAGACTCCTGCACGGCGCACGTTTCCTCCGCGAGTTCTTGACTGTATTCCTTCAAATGACTCTTGGTATCGCATCTTTGGAGTGACCGCAATTGGAGCATCCCTAAAGCGAGTTACTTTGTAAGGTTCCGGATTCAACGGGCGCACATCATCATAAAATAATGGCTTATCTCGCTCATACGAGACATCCATAGAACTCATAAGAGCGTCCTGGTGTAGTTTCCTTTCTATCTCAAGCCTCGTCGGCATCCTCGTCATGGCAAAATCCTCGAGTGGAACCGGCCGCATGTCTGCGCGATGAGATACAGAATTATCTGATACACATCGTTCAGACAGTTGTGTACCGTTACTAGCTGCTCCCTCGGTGCATTCTTCAACATGTGTAGCAACTACGGGCTTCCCCAGATCTCGCCACTGTCGCTCAACTTCAGCACGGTGATTAAGTAGTGAGGAACGATTTACATACCAAGTCCTTCCGACAAGACGAGCGTCCACCTTACCTCCACGACACAGCTGACCAACATAGTCTTTTGTATAGTGCAACTCACTCGCCGCTCGCTTCGACGAGATATACAAAACGTCATTGAATTTAATTTCTTCCTCCATACCCTTAGTAGACCGCGTTGCCAAGATAGCACTAGTACATGTTGTGGAAACACGATACACCCAGATTCAGTCAAAGGATAGATTAGTTTGAAATAGATGTAGTAAAGGAAAAATGCTTACCTTTAGAAGAAGAAGCGCCAGCATATTTCCATACATGAATTTACCGTCACCTCGTGCAAGATAGACATCAAGCACTATGTCATTAAATAACACATTTTTTCGATAAAGATAGCCGGTTTTTTGCCATAACCACTATGCCCTTAAGAAGTACTTAAGGGCAGCTAATACGAGTCAGTAGAAATATACGATGCCTACATTCTGACTAATACCCAAGAATGAAATACGCTTTTTACCTAACCGCCGTACGTAAGTTGCTTTTTAATGATCTTCTGAACAAGTACAGGGTTTGCAGCTCCTTTTGAAGCTTTCATCACTTGCCCAACAAGATACTGGAGTGCGCTTTCCTTTCCACTTTTCACTTCGTCAACCACAGAAACATAATTCAACAAAATATCTATAACTAGTTTAGTAATTTCGTCTTCCCCTGAGTTTTGAAATAGTCCATACTTTTCCGTAATCCTCTTAACTGAACCACCTTCATCAAGCCACCTTGAAAGGATGTCTTTTGCACCTCTAGAAGATACTGCTCCCTCAGTGACTAGAACGATCAACTCAGCATACTCTTCCGAGGATAGCTCTTCAATGCTCTTACCTTTATATTCCGGTGTGTTGATTAGTCCAAGCAAATCAGTTGTAAGGTAGTTAGCAGCTGTTCTTCTGTAGCCTACTGGCAAAAGATCACACACCTTTTCAAAAAAAGCTCCGAGGGTCACGTCTTGTACTAATGTTTCGACTGCAGACTTTGTAATACCAAGTTCCTCGAGATAACGATTTCTTCGACTCCATGGAAGCTCAGGCAGTGTGGCACCCAGAGCATTTCCGTCCCACTCTTTCACGAGACTTCTCACTACCTTCGGGAGGTCGGGGTCAGGAAAATACCGATAGTCATGTGACTCTTCTTTAGACCTCTGCGCAAACGTCTTTTGACGTGCTTCGTCCCAACCTCTTGTCTCTTGTACCACCTTCTCCCCCTTTTCAATAAGTTCTATTTGTCTCTTCGTCTCAAAGCGTATGGCACCTTCGACTGCCCTAAATGAGTTGAGGTTTTTAACTTCCACTTTTGTGCCAAGAATTGCGCTAGATGACACGGATACATTTGCCTCCACCCGCATTTCACCCTTTTCGAGATTAGCATTGCTTGCTTCAACATACCTAAGCAAGTTTCTTAGTTCTCGTGCAAACGAGACTGCCTCTTCTGGTGTATGGATTTCTGGTTCAGTAACAAGCTCCATGAGTGGCACACCTGCTCTGTTAAAGTCAACAAGTGTCCCCTCTTCTCCGTGAGAAGACCTTGCAGTGTCTTCTTCAAGATGTACACGAGTTACTGTGACGCCTTGGATGCTTCCGTGTGAAACAAAAGGATACTGAAATTGGCTAATCTGATAGTTCTTAGGTATATCAGGGTAAAAGTAGTTTTTGCGATCAAACTCACTATAGTCAGCAAGCTCGCCGCCGAGCGCGGTACCTACGCGGAGCACGTGCTCAACGGCCTGCGCGTTAACGGCGGGCAATGTTCCCGGATGTCCCATACAAACGGGACAGACGTGCCAATTGGGCCTGCTTTCATCAGGGTCATTCCTGCACGCGCAAAACATCTTCGTGCGGGTGCGGAGCTCCGCATGTATCTCCAAACCGATGGTCGGGACGAGTTGCATGCGCGAAGCATACAATGAAGACACGGCCGACGCAATGCTACCCGCTTAAGTCTTGGTGGGTACAACGCACACCCTCACGCGAAGGGGCGCAGACCCTCTATTTTGATGCACCCGCCGCTAGCCATATTGAGAGTGCGGTACGTAAACTATTGAGCAAAGTTTCATCGAGGATACTTACCACTAAGGGGCGAACGCCTGTGCGCTCCTCAAATGCCGCACACGCATCCTTCACCTGCTCTTCACTTGTAACGTCAGATTTCGTCAGCACGATGCACTCCGGCTTTTGTTCAAGGTCACCAAACATAGCAAGCTCCTCGCGCACTGTGTCGTATGCGCCAAGCATGTCTTCATTCTCAAAAGAAACGCAATGTAAAACAAATCTCGTGCGAGCGAGGTGTCGAAGGAACTTATGGCCGAGACCCCTTCCTTGCGAGGCACCCTCGATAAGTCCCGGGATATCTGCGAGCACATACCCGTGAAAGTCGCCAAGATTCGGATCGAGAGTTGTGAACGGGTATGCGGCCACTTTCGCGCGCGCTCTCGTCAGCTCATTGAGGAGGCTCGACTTTCCCGCATTCGGGAGGCCGACAAACCCCACGTCGGCGATGATACGCAGCTCAACATGGAACACACCCTCCTCTCCCGCCTCGCCCGAGGTGCACTCTTGCGGGGTGGTGTTCTCGGGACTCTTGAAATGTGCATTGCCGAATCCTCCTGCGCCACCGCGCAAGAGTACGACACGCTCATCGTCACGCAGAAGTTCCATGCGAGTGCCGGTTGCAGTGTTCGTCACCACCGCCCCGAGGGGTAGCGGGATGAGCACGTCGTCGCCATCGGCGCCATGCCTATGTGAAGCGCCACCGTCTTCGCCGCGTTCCGCTCTGAAGTGTGGCCTGTGTGCGTGCTTGGCGAGCACATTGAGGTCTCGTACCGCTACCGCGATGACATCCCCGCCCCGTCCACCATCTCCTCCCGATGGGCCGCCCTTTGGAATGTACTTCTCCCTGCGCCACCGCACCACGCCATCTCCACCGTCGCCGGCGTTCGCATGAAATGTGAGCTCATCTACAAATGCCATACGCTACGAGAGGAGCTTACTCCCAAGCGTGCTCGCAGTGGAAACTATGAGTGAGCCAACGAGAGCCGCAAGGAACCCCTCCACATGAAATCCGGGCACAAGTCCCGCAACGCCCCAAAACAGGAGTGCATTGAGTATGAAGTAAAACAAACCTAGTGTGAGCACAGTGACGGGGAGCGTCAGAATGACAAGTATCGGCTTCACCACAAGGTTGAGAAGGCCAAGCACCAACGCCGCCGCGAGGGCAACATAGAAGCTCTCCACACCGATTTCAGGCACAAGGTAGGCCGAAAAAAGCAGTGCGAACGCGGTAATGAGAAGTCGAGCGATGATACTCATACCCTCACCCTACCGATAAGTGAGTCACTATGCAAGTGATCTCACACATGCTACCCTACCGCAAGATGGAAAGTGTGTGATGGAGGTACTTCATGGAAGCACATGCCGATAGGACTTCGTGGGTGGAAATGGTGGTATCGCTGTGCCAAGGACGATGCTACGAATTTGCCGTTGCGGTTGCTCGTGGGACAGGGTATCCACTGCGAGGTATTTTCATGGGAGGAGAAATTCTGCACGTAGGGGTCGTGCTACCGAATGGCAACCTGCTGGACGCGCGAGGTAAGCACAATGATGCGTACTTCCGTTCACTGTATGATGCACCACCTGACACCCTCGTATCGGTCACAGAGGAAGGACTGTTTGAGGTTCGTGCGCGAGCCGGTATGAGTATTGATGAATGGGAACGCCTTCTCTCCTTTGCAAGAAAAAATGCAGAAGTACTCTTCCCCAACCTTCCTTGGATCAGGGGGACACAGTGTGACCGTGACCAGGGGTTTCTGGAAGAACTCGCACAGCTCTGTGCACGATACAAGATCGCACTGACTGAAATACCGTAGAGCAACGGCATCAAACTTGTGCACTTAGAAGATGGTGAGGATGTACAATATGTGATCTTCGACCACGGCCGTTTTCGCACCACGAGACCGAAATACACGAAATACACTTAGCCCCGCATGCGCGGGGTTCTCCTTTGTGTACATCCACATCACGGCACTACTTCGCACAAGGTGTAAGTGCTTCGAGCTTCTCGAGGTACGCGAGAAATGCGAGTACATACCCCGCATGACTCCAAACGAGTGGTGCAGCGGAAACTGGCTCACCTGAGAACGGATCGTACTGTTCAGAAAGAAGGCCCGCGGGTGAAGCGCGCTTACCCACCCAGCGGAGACGCTCGTAGGGACTCACCAAATCCTCGAGGGTTGTGGCGCGTGCAACTTCATACTCGGCAAGCCAAAGCGTCGTGATAATCCAGGGATTGCCTATAACATCGGCCCTCTTGAAGTACTGGTCGCCCTCGTAGCGAGCCATGCCACCCACAGGTGTCGAGAGAGTTAGTGTATCGCGCGCAAGCTCATAGGCACGCTCGAGCAAATGGTCACGTACGGGAAGAATACCGAAGCGAAAGAGGCCGTACCAGCTCGATGCGTCCACGGTCGGATCAACATCGCGCGACTGCGCAGTATGACGTATTTGCTTCATTACCCGCCCATCCTCATGAACAAGATGTGTGAGAATGCCCGCCTTCACCTCCTCGGCCGCCGCACTCCATCGTTCATGCGCCACCTGCTTACCCAGCAATTTCGCAAAAGCCGCGGCAGAGGTGAGTCCACCGTAGACGGTCGCCGCGGTGTAGGTGAACACCCCAAACGCATCTTCCCATAAGTTGTGGCTCGGAAGCGGGAGTCCTGTCTTTTTGTCTCGATAGCGACAAAGGAAACCCGCAGCGAGTTTAATATAGGAGTTATAAACTTTTTCAATATACTCAACGTCGCGATTTAGGAGATATTGCTCATAGAGTGATACGAGAGTAATAGCTGTTTCATCCTCTTGAATCGGTGGCTGACTCCTCCCCGCCTCTATCCACGGGTGCCACGAACTCCCAAGTGAACCATCAGGACGAAATTTGTGGAGAAGATACCCGTGATCAGTGATGATGTTATTCAAAAAGAGGTGTAGGCGGTTGCTGGCAGTCGTATGTCCCGCATGTAAAAACGCAAGTGCAGTGTACGCCGCATCACGCGGCCAAAAATAGCAGTATGTGTCGCGGCCGTTCTGTAACAACGATGAGTCGGAGGAGGCTATTATGGCGCCACGATTGTCCACGTGTGCACGCATTATGAGGAGTGAACGCTTGTATAAATCAAGGAGCTGCGGCTCAACATCACACTTGGTAATCTCGCGACGGTTCACCCACGCTCTCCAGTAATCTTCCGTAGTACGTCGGAGGTGCTCCGGACCCCGCACCAACACATCTCGATGCAGCTTCTCAACATCTCTGTGGCTCTTTGCCGCACATATCCAGTATGAGAAATATGCGGTTGCGTTCGGGGCGAGCACAATACTCTTACCCACAACCGAGTCAACGGAACCGTGTTCGATGGGTTGCTTACTTAATATACCATCCTCGGCATCCTTCCACGTTCCCTCCTTCCCCTCTATACCGGTAAGGCCTACGGCATAATCGTCGAAAACACCAGCCTCGGCATGAAGCGACACGGAAAACACACGCTTACCCTTGTAGTGTACGAGCGCATGCAGGTCGGGCGAGAAGTACGCCGTGTCACCTCTCGCGTACTCGCTGATATGGAACTGCTGATTAAAAAAAAACTTGAGTTTCCGTGAGACAGGAGAATGGTTCACCACTCTAACTTGACGCACAAAAATGTCTGTCTCATTGTAGACAAGATCGGTGAAGTAGATGCTGTACGCATCTGTCTTGTGACGTGCTTCAACCTCGGAAACCAAGGTGTCCGGCACGTACCTCACCGTAACTACAAAAGCTCCCCCGTCGAGCCAGCTCATGACACCATCGGTATGCACCCCAATTTTGTGACGAAGGGGCTCACCTGCATGATTCTCTTGCCCGACGCGCGGGAAAAAGAAATCACGCACTTGGCCCCACTCGTCGAGACACACGAGCATATTCCCGTTACTGAGAATCATTGAGCGCGCCATACTATAATTGAGAACGTACTATCCGCACGCGCATGTAGTGATAGCACGAATCGCAGTCACACGGTTCTTCGCGCGACTTACCTTGTCAGCACACGCTTTGTGACCCAACACTTCGCTTATCCACTTCGCGAAATCGTTTCCCGCACGCGTCGTGTGGTGCGCATACTGCTCGTCGGTCATATCCTCGAGCGCGGCACGCAGAGCGGCAAGATCACCCACCACCGGACCATTATTGACCCAGAAGTACTTGTCGACGGGTGCTACGGTACATTCCCCTGGACAGCAGGACCGCATCGTCTTACTTGTTGCCGGAGCCGATGCCGAAGACTTTACCCCACGCTTGGCCACAGCCTTGCCATCCTTTTTGACAGTCTTTTTCACTGTTGGCATATCTATGATGTTAGTGCTTGTAATACCCCCCGCGCCTTGCGCTCGAGCGTACCGAACCGATACCGCGTGGGTGCCGCTTCCGCACGCAAGCGAAGATCGTGGAGAACGTTCATGTAGATGAGGAACGCCTCATAGGGGGACTCATAGGGTGAGAAGTACTTGTGCACATCACCATCAGTGAAGTACTTGGTACACATGTAGTAGAGGTGGTCCGATGTGGTGAGCCGCCTCCAGTCACGCAAAAGCGCCTCATCGCGGCTACGGCGCACAGTAGCCTCAAGTCCGTACAGTGCGCGAAGCGCGTCGTGTTGAATGGGGTTACTAAGCCATGCGGAAAGGTCACGCTCCATGTCAGCCCACGAGACATAGTGGGGTGCATCAAGCTCGCCCACAGGTGAGAATCGCATCAAGGCCTCGGTAGGTGTCACAAACTCATTATCGGGGTGCCGTAAAACCTCTTCAGGAAGCGCGCGAAGAAAGTTAAAAATACCGGTATCCTCCCACTGATGTTCACCGAATGTCTCGTAGTCCATGAAGAGATTCACAAGGTGTCCATCCCCGTTATGTGCGTCCACCCATGAGGCAAATTTCGGCGCGGTCAGTGGCCATTCCTCCCAGTCACGGTTGCTAAAACGAAACGCGATATCATCAGAAAGCTTGTAGTGCTTAAGCAAGAGTTTAAATGATGGATCGTGTTTTGCATGGTACACATATGTTGGCTTACGCCAATCCAACAAGTGGTCCGCACCCTCGGCGAGCATACCTAGATACCCCATGGAGGACACGGTTTCAGCGATGTCGTTGCGGTAAATAAGTTCGGTATTCCGAAACACATACGGGGTCACGCCAAACAGTGTATGCACCGCATCATTATGCATCCGAACCTGCTCACGGTATTCCCGCGCACTCCCCAAAAAAGCAAGTGAGTGGTAGTACGTCTCCGCGAGTATCTCCACTCTCCCCGTACCTACGAGACGCTTGAATGACTCAATAACCTCAGGTGTGTACTCTGCAAACTGTTCAAGTGCGATACCGGAAATCGAGTACGCAATCTTAAACTCAGGGTGGCGCATAAGAAGCTCGAGCATGACGGCGTTTGTAGGCAGGTAGCTCTTACCGGCAACCTTACGCGTCACCCATCCATTGTCGGTGTTCTTTCCACTCTCGTCATTGAAATACTCATGGTCTTTCCCAATATCGAAAAAACGATAACGCTTCACACGCCGAGGTTGATGCACTTGAAAATAGAAGCAGACTGCGCTCATTGTGATGGTGCTGACGCGAAGACACGCGTCAAACGTTCGTACATCATAATACATTTCCGCGCCGCAGTTCTCCACAGGTGTCCCCTCACTTCCGCACCGCCGTGTGTGCGCAAGACCTCGCGTAAGGGTGGGTAGGTGAGAATACCAAGAATCTTGTTCGCCATCTCATCGGTATCCCAAAAGTCTACGCGAAGCGCACTCCGTAGAACCTCGGCAACTCCAGACTGTCGACTTAAGAGAACCGGTGTACCATTGAGTAGTGCCTCGAGTGGCACAATACCGAAAGGCTCTGACACTGAGGGCATTACCACTACGTCCGCGAGCCGATAGAGACGCGAAAGCTCGTTGCCACGGGTAAAACCCGCAAAGAGCACTTTGTCGGCTATCCCATGGTACGCCGCGTCATTGATAATTTGACGCTCCATATCACCGGAGCCCGCAACAACGAATATCACGTTCCGGCGAAACTCAAGCACCTTCTTAGCGGCACGCAGAAAGTAGTCGGGGCCCTTTTGCATCGTAAGTCGCCCCACAAAGAGCACCACACCCCACCCATGTTCCTTCAAACGGTCGAGCGAGTCGTACGGTATATGATGCACCGCAGTGTCGTCGGGGTCTATCGCATTGTGCACCACAACCACCTTATTGGGGTCAACGCCGTACCGTTCAATGATGATTCCTCGAGTGTACTCTGAAACCGCAACCACAAGATCTGCTTCGTGCATCCCCCGCCGCTCGATGTCATACACATTTTGATTGACACTTCCAAAACCTGTGCGGTCAAACTCGGTGGCATGGATATGCGCCACAAGGGGAAGTCCCGTCACCTCCTTTGCCGCAATAGCGGCGGGAAACGAGAGCCAGTCGTGGGCATGAATGACATCCGCTCTCTCACTAAGTGCAATTAATGGCGAACGTGCGGCGTATGCTAAAACCTCGTCGTAAAGCGAAGGACCATACTGGAGTTCCGGAAATTTCCCGCGTAAAAATGCAAGTCGTTCTTCAGTGATGTAGCCAGAGGCGAACTGCTCTGCCTGTGCCCCGTCGAGCGGGTGCATCTCATCCGCAAAGCGGAATGTGCAACCAGGTAGACCCACTGGCATTTTACGAGGGAGAACAAACGACACCTGCGCACCTTCCGCGATAAGCCCGCGAGCAAGACCATAGCATGCCACCCCAAGACCGCCACTGTTGTGTGGCGGAAACTCCCACCCATACATGAGCACTCGCATTGTGATGTGCGGTACCTACACGTTCAAAGAGTAAATCCACGAAACGGACCACGCCCAGCACGTGTGTACGATACAAGAAAAGTATACCTTAAGCATACCCACGACGGTTGCAAAAAATGGCTTACCATGTGCATAACTCGCCGTACTAGCGTGTTTCCACCACTTTCCATCCGTTTACTATGAGCTCCTCAGCCTTCTTATACTTCATCTCGCGTGTTTCGGTACCGTTTGTGACGACCACAGTGTCGTTGCGGCCAACTTTTCTGTCACTTTTCGCAGGCACACGCTCCGTTGCGTCAGACATCACGCGAGTACTCGCGTCTTGCGCCGCGCGACTATCCCGCTTCATCTCCTCCTCTTCCTTCATGAGCGCTCCCAGACCAAGTTTCGGAATGGACTCAGCAACCTGTGCCGCAATACCCGCCTCGAATGCGCGGAACATGCGTAATCCCTCTTTACGATACTCGATCAAAGGGTCACGCTGTCCATATGCACGCAGGTTCACCGAAGACCGAAGGTGGTCCATCGCCTCAAGATGTTCAAGCCAAAAGACATCAATGGTTTGTAGAAGGAGGCGACGTAGCACCGCATAGAACTCTTCCTCACCGAGCGCCATACGCCGCTCGTCGATCGCCTCCGCAACCAAGTCTCCAGTGAGACCCGCGAGGTACTGCACAAGCACGTCGCGCTCTCCAAGAAGTATCGCACGCCTCCGTGTGTAGAGCACTGTACGTTGGTGGTTCAAAACATCGTCGTAGGCGAGTATGCGCTTACGTGCATCGAAGTTGAATCCCTCGATACGCTTCTGTGCCGTCTCGAGTGAACGCGTAATCATGCTATGCACAATGGGCTCATCCTCTGAAGGAGTTGCCTTAGTCATGACGTTGCGTATCATGCTGTTGTTCCCAAATACCCGCATGAGGTGATCGTCGAGCGACACAAAAAACTGCGTCTCACCGGGATCCCCTTGACGACCCGCGCGACCGCGTAGCTGGTTATCGATGCGACGCGCCTCATGTCGCTCTGTACCCAACACGAACAGTCCTCCAAGTGCTTTTACCTCATCGCACGCTTCGCGCGAAGTGGGACTACCCCCGAGCTTGATGTCCACCCCGCGTCCCGCCATGTTGGTTGCTATAGTGACGGTTCCTTTACGCCCCGCCTGTGCGATAATTTCTCCCTCTCGCTCATGATTCTTTGCATTTAAAAGTTCATGTGGTACCCCTTCTTTCTCAAGGTAAGCGGAGAGCTCTTCATTCTTCTCGATGGATACGGTACCAACGAGGACCGGCTGACCCTTCTCGTGGAGCGCGCGCACCTTCTGTGCGATTGCTTTCATTTTCCCTCGCTCATTTATAAAAATGAGGTCATTGTGGTCCTTGCGCGCAATGGATTTGTTTGTGGGTATCTGGACCACATTGAGACCATAGACACTGTAAAACTCCTCTGCGGACGTCTCGGCGGTGCCTGTCATGCCCGCGAGTTTCTCGTACATGCGGAAGTAATTTTGAAAGGTGATGCTCGCAAACGTCCTACTTTCGCGCTGTACCGGCACCCCCTCCTTCGCCTCGACCGCTTGATGGAGCCCCTCACTCCATCGCCTACCCGGTTGCATGCGGCCAGTAAACTCATCAACAATAACGACCTCGTTGTCGCGCACGACGTAGTGGCGATCTCTTTCGAAGAGCGCTTTCGCGCGTACTGCGGTTTCGAGATGGTGGACATATTTGATACCCGCATCGGTGTAGATGTTCTCTACTCCGAGCGCATGCTCTGCCTTTTCAATACCCGCACTTGTGAGCTGTATCGCCCGCAGTTTTTCATCCACCGTGTAATCGGCATCATTCTCAAGGTGTGCCGCGATGGAGGCGAAACGCACGTAGAGGTCGTCGGAAGCGGCAGCGGGAGCGGAAATAATGAGCGGCGTACGTGCCTCGTCAATAAGAACCGAGTCAACCTCATCAATAATAGCAAAGTAATGCCCACGCTGACGTAAGTTCCCGACCTCATACTCGATGTTATCTCGAAGGTAATCGAACCCAAACTCATTATTTGTGCCGTAGGTTATGTCCGCCTCGTAGGCCTCCTTACGTGTCGCGGGGCGGAGAAAATCATACTGCACTTTGAAAGAACCTGTCTCATCTCGCGCAGTATCTCCTGTAGAATCCTCTTGGTGGCTCGGATCGTAAAGGTATGTCGCCTGTGAATTAATAACTCCCACACTCATTCCCAGTGCAGCATACACAGCACCCATCCACACAGCATCACGCCGCGCGAGGTACTCATTAACCGTAATAACATGTACCCCTTTCCCCGTAAGCGCATTAAGGTACACGGGTAAGGTCGCCACAAGCGTCTTACCCTCTCCTGTACGCATCTCCGCAATACCTCGTTCGTGGAGCACCATGCCACCCATAAGTTGCACATCATAGTGCCGTTCGCCCAAGACACGCTTGGCCGCCTCTCGCACCACCGCAAAAACCTCGGGTAGAATTTCATCAACAGAGGCGCCCTCATGTAGTCGCGTCTTGAAAAGCTCGGTTCTTCCCCGAAGCTCTTCGTCTCCAAGTGCCGAAAGCTCGGCTTCATAACCGTTCACCTGCGCAACACGATCGGAAAGGTCGCGGAGTCGTGCCGCGTTCGCCCGCTCCTCGAACATTCGCCGTAGTGAGAACATGGCGGGATTGTACCACGACTATTGAGCTGTGAGTAGCCTTACTCCGTCGCGCTCAATAAAACAAACCGCACGAAGCGGTTTGTTTTATACTCCAAAGAACTGAGAAGACTATTTCTTCTTGGTCTTCTTTGCTGCCTTCTTCTTAGGTGCAGCCTTTTTCTTTGCTGCCTTCTTTTTTGCTGGCATGGTAGCGATTGTTGTTTAGATAATGTAGATGACTCCGACCGAAAACTTTTTCTTGTGATCGAAAAAGTTTTACCAAGTCATCTCGTTACATGTATTATCAAACACTTCATCTGCTACAACAACAAAAATACGAATGGATGTGTGGATAAGTATTTACGAAATTATTTTTTATACGTGCGTCGCGAAAAAGATTTACATAAATATAGTTACGTTTGTATGAGAACACGCACCTCTCGCTCAAGCTCGACGGTGGTTTTTGCGAACACATCACTTTGAATCTCATCAGCAAACTTGATGAGCTCCCTCGTGGTTCCACCCCCGTAATGCACAAGAACGAGGGGCTGGTTGGGCCACGTCCCAACATGCCCCCTCCTCACACCCTTCCACCCGCACCGCTCTAGGAGAAATGCGGCCGGCACCTTCAGACGACCTTCTCCCGCAGGGTACTGTGGCACCAGATTGAAACGTTCACGTAACTTCTCATAGCTATCTGACGTTATAATGGGGTTTTTAAAAAATGAACCTGCGGTACCGATCCTCATGAGGTCGGGAAACTTTTTCGCACGTATCTCAATTATCGCTTCTCGAATTGCGGGAAGTGACGGCTCTGCAACACCTGCAAACCATGTCGCCACATCTCTATACCCTACCTTGGGCGAGGGAGTGCGTGAGAGCAGAAAGGCAACGCTGGTCACCACAAGATGCGAGCCGTCATGTTTGAAATGCGAGTCACGGTAGCCGAACATACATTCTTGATTCGTGAAGCGCCGACACATTCCTGTTGTGGGGTCGAATGCCTCGACCCACTCAATCGTTTCAGACACTTCAACCCCGTACGCGCCCACATTCTGTATAGGAGTGGCACCCACCAACCCTGGTATGTGCGAGAGGTTTTCGATGCCCCAGAGGCCTCGCCGCACCGTCCCCTCCACAAGGGTATCCCAGACTTCGCCCGCACCCGCCACAACACGTACCCGCACGTCTCCCACCTCTTCATACGACACACCACGTAGGGTACAAGAAACCACGAGCGCGTTCACGCCTTCGTCAGGTACGAGGATATTCGACCCTCCACCCAAGATCACAACAGGCACACTGTAGGAGCTTGCCGCCTCATGCGCCGCGCGCAACTCCTCCACGGCAGAAACCGTACAAAAATACTTCGCGCTCCCTCCCAATTGAAACGTGGTCCTGGGAGCGAGCGATTCATCAGAAGAAATACGCATGCTTCTTATTTTTTCTTCCAATCTGACACGACAAGTGTTTTCCCCTTTCGCACCACACGCACCCTTTGCTTCTCCTTCCACTTGAGTTCCCGAACAAGGTCGATAGGGATAGTGACCGCAATCGAGAGTCCGCCAAGCTTCACCAGTTTGCGAATGTCTTCAGTTCCTGTTTTAGGACGGGCCATAGAGAATTACGTAAACGTTTACGTAATTACGTTCGTAATTACCCTGTTAGTTTACACCTACGCCCAACTGTTTGCCAGCACGGATATCCTTAATGAAGGTGTCCACTTGCTCGGCGTACTGCGGCTGGTCTTTTTTGAGCTCCACGAGGACCGCAATCGCCTGCTCCTTATCTCCACTCGCCGCGAGCGTGGCTGAGAGCGACACCGCGAGCTGGGCGTTCTTCGGGTCTTTCTCGAGTTTTGCGGCAAGCACGGCCGCGGCAATGTCATAGCGTTTCGCATTCGTCCACTCGCGAAGCAGGCGGTCATCGTCAATGCCTGCGGTCTGCCATCGTTCGGAGAGAAGGTCGACGGCCTCCCTGTCTTTTCCATTCCTGATGAGAGCTATCGCGTAGTACTTTCGTGCATCGTCATAATCGGTCTGGAGTTCGTAAGCGGTTTTGAAGACGTCGAGGGCCTTGTCATTCTCGCCACGTGAGAAGTAGACATCACCAAGTTGGAAAAGGGTAAGTTGTTTGCGTGGAGAGAGCTCACGGGCTTTGAGCATTCTATCAAGTGCGGTATCAGACCCACCCATACTAAGGTAGAAGGTGCCAGCAAAAAGCTGGAGGCGAGGGCTTAGTGGATTGCGTCCAAGCTCCTGTTCAAGTCCCTCGGTCGCCGCAGCACGGTACGCCTCTCTCACATCGTTGGGAATTTCAGGATTACGTACCACATTAACCGCGACTTGCACCAACTGCTCACGTACCTCGATACGACCCAACTGGTCGTAGGCAAGCGCGCGCTTGAAGTACTCAAGATTTTGTGCGGGTGCACCTCGGTCAATGAGTGCCGAGAGGAGCGACTGGGTCGTTGCGATACCTGGCCAGTTGACCAAGTATATGAGTGCGACACACACCACGAGTGCGACGGGGAGCACCACGCTGGTCGCCACCTGCTCGGGTATACGCCTGCCACTCCAGAGCGGGTCATTTCCCGAGGTGATACGTGCGTGGAGGTATGCGAGCACGAGCACGTAGAACACATAGCTCGTAATGTTATCGAACACAAATATGTTGTGGAACGTGTATGCGGCAAAAAAACCGGTCCAGAGCGCACGCTCGGTCACCGTCATTTCTCCCATGTGATTCCCCCTAAGGATGTCGCGCAGGCGCGAGAACGAGTACCACTTCGTGCGCGGATTCAACAGCCAGAGGTGTGCGATGGTGGCGACTAGTATGAGGAAGTACGCAATTGCTCCGACAAATCCTCCCGCGATGAGCCAGTCAAAGAGAATGTTGTGCGTTCTGTCGAACCACGGCTCGTCGTTGTACATGTCGGGGTTGAAGTGCCGCGCAAAGACATACTCGTAGTTGTCTTGCCCGTAGCCTAGGAGCGGGCGCTCCTTCACCCCCTGCCATGCCATACCCCAGTTATCGAGGCGCGCCGCCACCGTGCCCTCAACAGTCATATCCGTGAAGCGATTCACAACCGGTGTGGTGCGTCCGAAGTCGGTATCCTTGATAGCGTATATGGTGCCCGCCATGAGTGCGAGGACCGCGAGTGCGCCGATAGCGCCCTTGCGCACCATCGGCCGCTCACGCTCAAAGAACGCGATAAGGACAGTGGCAATGATACCTCCCCCCACGAGGCCTACTGCGGCCGAGCGCGTGAGGGTGAGTGCGAGCACCGAGAGCTGGAGCAGAACATAGGCGACGGAAATGCCCGCAAGCCAGAGGGGTATACGTACCCGGCGCGAGAGCAGAATGAATACGAGGAAAATGTGGAGCACGCAGTAAATCGCGAGGTAGATAGGGTTGCCGAACGTTGCGTCGAGACGCGGCACCATCCAAAATTGAGGGAATGCGGCAAACGACGGCTTGAGGGCGACAAACGCCATGAGGGTGCTCGCCCCGAGCGAAAAGTGCCAGAGTGTGTCCCATGTTTTCTCTTTCACCAAGACCGCCCCCGCCACCACGAAGTACCCAAAGAGGTGGAGGAGTGTCACGTACCCCTCCATGCGCTCAAAGTTCGACCAAAAGCTTTTGAAAGGATAGACGCCTTGCAAGTCCGCAACGCCAATCGCCACCAAAAATGCGATGAACGCTCCCGCAATCCACGAGAACCGAGGACGGTACCGCGCATCGAGAACCGCGAGGACCACGTAGAGGGCGAGGAGGATTTCCACAACGATGCGGAACGTGAAGTTCTTGCCCGTGATGTAGGGGAAGAACATGGAGGTACTCACTATAAACGGCACAACAGCAGGTACGAAAACCACGCCGGTAATGATCGTGTAGCGCAGGATATCCCGCATAGTGAGAGCCACTATACCACAACCTGTCCCACGCCCAAGCATTGACGGAGGAACCATCGCATCACATCGTGAACCGCACGTCGTGCTACAATCAGTGCACCACTCTCACCTCCACCACCACACAAGGGGGTGGCATGGTGCGGAAAAGCATGTAGTATTTTCAAAATGCATACCCTCCTTGACCGCACACTGCGCTTCCTTGAGCGACACCTCCACATTGATGTACGGTACTACGCGAAGGGTGGTTTCTGGCTCTTTCTTGGACAAGGAGCAGTGAGTAGCCTCTCGCTCCTCTCCGCAATCGCGTTTGCCAACCTCCTCTCACCCCAATCGCTCGGTGAGTATCGCTTCCTCCTCTCGCTCATCGGCCTCTGTGCGCTCTTCACGCTCCCCGGCATGGAGACGGGGCTCATGCGTGCAATCTCGCGTGGCTTCGAGCGTACCCTCGTGCCGGTCGTCTCTCGCAAGGTGCTCGTGGGGCTACTGGGCTCTCTCGGCGCCCTCGCGGGGGCCATCTACTACGCCATGAACGACAACTACGTGCTCGCGGGGGGGCTCTTCGTTGGTGCCGTATTCATCCCCATCAAAGACTCCTTCGGACTCTTCGATACACTCCTCACCGCACGCAAGGAGTGGCGCACCCTCTCCCTCTACCGCCCTCTCGCCCAAGCGTTGCCCGTCCTTGCAGTTGTCAGCACCCTCCTGCTCACCAAAAATATTGTACTCGTGCTTGTAGCACTCTTCGCCGCGACGACCGTAACCGACCTCGCGCTCCTCTTCCGAACCATGCGTAAAAAGCCGCTCACGGGCGGCGAAGACCCAGACGCGCTCACCTACGGCTACCATGTGAGCTTCATGCGCGCGTACGGCGGCGTAGCAGGCCAGGCCTACAGCATCGCCCTTTTTCAATTCTTGGGAGCCGCGCCGCTCGCCGCCTACTACCTCGCAATTGCCCCAACGGAACAGCTCCGCGGTCTCATGGGGCACATCGAGTCACTCCTCTTCCCACGAAGCGCGCGAGATACCTGGAAGCTCGGTTTCGTCACCTTCACGCGCACCATGGCACCCTTTGTAGCGGGGCTCGCCATGCTCTCGCTCGTGTACATTCTCCTTGCACCCCACATCTTCGCCCTACTCTTTCCAAAGTACCCGGAGGCGATCTTCTACTCCCAACTCTTCATGCCGAGCATCATTCTCACCGGTATCGCGACCGTGCTTACCGCTATCGTGCGGAGTAAAGGCCTCGTGCGCGTACAGTACGCAACAAGTATCACGGATGCGACACTTTCACTCATGCTCGCGTTACCGATGATTTACTTTTTCGGTGTTGTGGGCCTCATCGCGTCAATCTACCTCATGAAAGCGGTGACGGTATGCATCCTGAGCGTGGCATTGTTTGGAAGCAATAAATAGTAAGGTATATTGATTTCTTATACACGAAGAGACTTGTGTCGTATGCTCCACACTATGGACACCCTTCTCAAAGACGGTCCTCCCAAAAGCCTGTGGCACAGTATGGTTCGGGAAATTGTACACAGCCGTACCACAACGTACATCCTGGTTGGAGTTATTGTGGGAACCGTATTAGTACCGGGAATACTGTTGTATACGTTTGGTGCCGACAACATGGTACCGCTCGTGCTTGCAGGTACCGCTCCATTGGTATGCCTTCTAACATTTTTGTGGTTACTGCACACGTGGAAGCAAGCACGAGAAGCCTTCTGGAAAACGATTGCGCACCAGCGAGGTTGGAAGTATGTAGATGCATGGCAGACTGCGAATGATGAGGAGGCATTGTTTTTAAACGTCGGCCACACTCGTTTTATTCGTACGGTGGTTGAAGGGGCGCAAGCTGGACACATGGTAAGATTTCTTGAAAGTAAATACTGTGTAGGGTATGGAAGAAACAAAAGCACATATCGTTTCTCCGGTTTTGGTTTCAAGTTTGATGCTACATTTCCTCACTTCTACCTCAACAGGAAGGACAACCGTTACAACTTGGCAGTCGGCACAGCTTCAAAAGTTCCACTTCCTGGAACATTTGAGGACAAATTCGATCTCTACGCACCAGTGAAGTACGAGGTCGAGGCACTCCAGGTGTTCACTCCGGATGTACTGGAAAAAGTCCTCGCCATGGACTTTCCGCACGATGTGGAGCTTGTGGATTCGGAACTCATTGTGTTTCGACTAGGTCACATAAAAACCCTCAAAGAATTCGAAAGTGAGCTCGAACGTGCAACGGCGTTGGTGAATCTCCTTGTTCCAACACTCTCCACAATACGGCTCACCCCGGTTGGCACTCGTCCTTATCTGCTTCCTAAGCAACAACATCTTCACAGAGCACTGTCCAACCTAGGACTAAAAACAGTTATTTCGATGATGATAGCGCTATTGTTTCTCCTCATAGCACTGGCCACATAGCACTTCGTTTCTAGATAGCACGAATGAATATAGTAGCGCGTTGTTCTCCCCCTCACACCGTCGAAATAAACCACGTTTGACGCACGACACTTCGTTCGCTACCATGGTGACGGTTCGTCATTGAATGGAGTGATAGTATGTCAGAAATGGAAACCCTCGAGGAAGCTAAGCAGGCGTTTCTAATGGATTTTCCCAGCGTCCCCGTCAGCGACACTGGGCAACACGATGGTGTTCCCTGTCTCGTCGTTCTTGTTGGGAACACGACAGAGGAGGAAAATTTGCGTGAAAAAATTCCAGGTGATCAGTACAAGGGTTTTCACGTAGAAATCCGCGTCACCGGAAATATCGACGCATTTCAAATTACCTAATGTGGGCGTGGGCCCGATTGAACCACTGTGAAGGCCGTTTGCGATGCAATCGGCCTTCAACCATCCTTCCATCTTGGCGACTTATTTCATTATCGACACTTGTTCTAAGTTCACCTTTGCGCGCATTACACACCCACCCACAATACTTGTGTGCGCGCAGTAGGACTCTTCCCGCTTTTTCTAAGCTCGTGCTACTCGCTAAGAACGCTGGACGCGGCTCCCCGTCACTTTCTCAAGAACAAGAAAGTGACGGGTCCGCCGTTCTCGTCCTAGCACGAGCAACGCAGGTCGCTCGCTCTGCGCTTCCACTCGCCCTGCTCGTGTGCGCGCAGTAGGACTCGAACCTACGACCAGTCGTGTATAAGACGACCGCTCTACCAACTGAGCTATGCGCGCGTTGGTACACTATATACACTCTCGCCTGTAACGCAAAACGCCGACGCCGTGAAGACGTGTACGCGAAAAAATCAATGAGTACTCATTGCTGTCAGTCAAAAATGCGGGTAAGAAAGTTGGGAGGAACCTACACAGTAACAATATCAGCATGTTCCTGCTTCTTCGGCTCAATACCGTGGAGAATAAGTATCTTTTCAAACTCTTCACGCTCAACCGTTTCAACCTCCATCAGTTTTTTCGCGATTGCGTCGAGCGCCTTACGGTGGGTCTTAATTACCTCTTTCGCGCGATCATACGCGGCACGAATAATGCGAGACACCTCAGCATCAATTTCCGCCGCAACTTTGTCTGAGTACTCCTTGTCACCCAGCCCCACGCCGAACATGGTCCTACCGCCGTCGGAGCCGTACGCCATAGGACCGAGCTTGTCGCTCATGCCCCAACGGGCGACCATATTGCGTGCGAGTGCGGAGAGTACTTGAAGGTCATTTGCGGCACCTGTTGTGAGGTCACCAAAAACCACCTCCTCTGCAACGTACCCACCCAGTGTCTTTGCAATATCATCGA
Organism: Minisyncoccota bacterium; assembly: GCA_041908795.1. Taxonomy (GTDB): domain Bacteria; phylum Patescibacteriota; class Minisyncoccia; order Phycocordibacterales; family UBA12088; genus CAYLHB01. Next base: position 20,102 of record JAYRER010000033.1, read on the forward strand.
GGAACTCCTTACGTGATTGCATACGCTTGTCCTCAAAGGGGAGCGTAAGCGTGTAGCCAGCGGCCCTTCCGCGCGAGATAATAGATATTTTGTGCACCGGGTCAGAGTGCGGGAGCACGCTCCCGACAAGCGCGTGTCCCGCTTCATGGTACGCGGTAATCTCTTTCTCGCGCGCCGAGAGCACGTGGCTCTTGCGTTCGGGCCCCAGCATCACCTTCTCGATGGAACGAATAAGGTCGTATTGAGTGATTTTTTTCCTGTTCTCACGCGCGGCGAGAATCGCTCCCTCGTTCATGAGACTCTGCAAATCAGCTCCAGAGAATCCTACTGTGCGCTCCGCGATAACTCGCAGGTTCACATCCTCACCAAGAGGCTTTTTGCGTGCATGCACCTTGAGTATCTCCTCACGGTCGCCACGATCAGGAAGGTCGATGGTCACGCGACGATCGAACCGGCCCGGACGCAGTAGCGCCGGGTCGAGGACATCTGGACGATTCGTGGCGGCCATGATGATGAGCTTCTCATTTGGCTCGAAGCCATCCATCTCAACCAAAATCTGATTGAGAGTCTGTTCGCGCTCGTCGTTACCTCCCCCCACTCCGGTGCCGCGTATGCGCCCCACCGCGTCTATCTCATCAATGAATATAATTGCGGGCGCGGACTTCTTCGCCATTTTGAAGAGGTCGCGGACACGGGATGCTCCCACACCCACAAAAAGCTCAACGAATTCCGACCCGGAGATGGAGAAGAAAGGCACGTCCGCCTCTCCCGAAACAGCACGGGCAAGTAACGTCTTTCCGGTACCCGGCCCACCCATAAGGAGCACCCCTTTGGGGATACGAGCACCGATGTCGAGAAACTTTTTCGGATTCTTCAAGAAATCCACGATCTCGGCAAGCTCCTCCTTCGCCTCTTTCGCGCCCGCCACATCCTTGAAGGTCACCTTCTGACTCTGATCGTTTGGGTCAATCATGCGCGCCTTGCTCTGGCCGAAAGTGAACGCCTGCATACCCGCACCCTTCACCTGCCGCATCAAAAACCACATGAGGATGATGATAAAGATGAGTGGAAAGAGAAACGGTGCAAGGTTAAGAAACCAAAAACGCACTCCACTCTCGTCTTGCACTTCTATAGCCACTGAGCGGAGAGCAGAAGGAGATACCCCGTAGTTAGCAAGTGTATCCGAGAGTGCGGTACCCGCTTCTTTTTTAGCAATACGCTCTTTTTGCTCTTCCTCACCCACTTTCTTGTATGTCACTGTCAGTTTCTCTCCTTGTACGGCAACCTTTTCAACTTTAGAATCCTCCAGATCTTGAGCAAGTTGGGAGAGAGTGAGTTCCTCCGGTTTTTTCTCTTGGTCAAGGTAGTAGCCGAATACCGATATAAGAAGGAGGAAGAAAAGAAAGGTCGCCACGAGGTTCATCCAGAACTGTCGTCCTGGCTCAAACGGCGCTTTACCCTTGGGCCCCAGCGGACGCTTGCCCTGCTTAGGATTCTTTACGGGTGTTTCCATAGAAGCACCAGTATAGCGCACACACACCCTCCTGTCATTGCTATATGATGAGCATCTCCAACTCTTGGGTTGAGCGCTGCGCGACCAACCCTTCCCTTACATCGACCACTGGTGTCTTCCTTGCCATATATGGAGGATACGTGGTAGAGTACCGCTACGTTTCAAAACGATATCGTCTGTGCAGGAACAAGAAAAGGTACGCATCAATCAAGAAATTCGAGCTCCGGAAGTTCGCGTCATTGGCCCCGAGGGGGAAAATTTTGGTGTGATGCAAACACGGGAGGCATTCTACAAAGCTCAAGAGCTCGGACTCGACCTCATTGAGGTGTCGGCGCGCGCGGTACCTCCTGTTGCAAAAATCACCGATTATGGTAAATTCACCTACGAACAGAAGAAGAAGGATCGTGAGGTGAAAGCGCGCCAAGTGGTGACGGAAACGAAGTCGGTGCAGGTGAAAATCGGCACAGGCGAACGTGACAAGGAGCTTAAGGCCGCACGGGTGCGCGAGTGGCTCGGCGAGGGCCACCGTGTAAAGATAGACCTCTTCCTCTGGGGCCGCTACAAAGCAATGGAGGATACGTTCCTCAAAGAGCGGCTCGAGCGATTCCTTGCGATGATTGAAATGCCTTTCAAAATCGCCGAGGAGGTGAAGCGAAGCCCGAAAGGTTTTTCGTGTACGATAGAACGAGACAAGAGCAAGGCTGGAGCGGAAAAATCCGCACTTCCAATACCGACAACAAACTAGTATGGCAAACAAATCATTCACGAAGCGTATACGCGTCACCCCGCGAGGAAAGCTCCTCGTGCGCAAACCCGGGGGCAACCATTTCAATGCGACCGAACCGAGGCGTGAACAGCTCGCGCGCAAGCGCAGTCAAACACTGGTACTTTCAAAGAAAAAAGAGGGTCGTTTTTTGCGTGGCTAATCCACTATCATGCGAGTCAAACGAGGCACCACAAAACTGAAGCACCGAAAGAATGTCCTTGCCCAAACCAAGGGCATGCGTGGCAATATCCACAAGAAAGAACGTAAAGCAAACGAAGTTCTCGCGCACGCCGGCAACCATGCGTTCCAGCATCGCAAAAAGAAGAAAGGCGACTTCCGTCAACTTTTCACAATGCGTATCAATGCGGCCATACGCCCGTTCGGATTAAGCTATAGCGTGTTCATGGATAAGCTTAAAAAGAAAAACATTACGCTCAACAGAAAGATGCTTGCCGAACTCGCGGCGAATCACCCCGAAACCTTTGCACGGGTGGTAAAACAGGTGATTTAGTACGATATACGCGTACCCAAAAACAGAGAGCACGCTGTTACGCGTGAGTTTTTTTGTTTTTCTCAAATACCCCACGTACCAGAAAGGCGAGAAATGCACCGAGCATGTCCATTACCAAATCTATGCGCGTATCATGAGCCCAGCCGGCGGGCAAACCAGAATCGGTCGCCATCCATACGAGGTACTCGTAGCCCTCCCACAAGAGACCGAGTCCAAGGCCCACAAGGCATATGAGGAGGGGCGGTGGAATGCGAGGTGCGCGCACATACCTGCTCTCGTAGAAAAACCACAGCGCTCCAAGTGCGAGACATGCCCCACCCATCGCATGGGTAAGCAAGTCGAACCATGGGTACGTCCAATACCAAAAATAGTA
>JAYRER010000034.1:0-25042 GCA_041908795.1 Minisyncoccota bacterium
GGCGAGACATCGAAGTCGGTGACCTTCGGGTTTTAAGGCAGCAAATTTTCCCAGAGAATGTGGTCTACACATACCCTGGATTTAAAACCGATAAATTATCAAGCATATACAAGCTCTCCGAGGAGTATAAGCTCGATAAAAATTGTTTTGTGACCCTACCGGGATTCGAACCCGGATTGCCGCCGTGAGAGGGCGATGTCCTAACCATTAGACGATAGGGCCGTCTATAAACAATGTATAGAATACTAGATTTTGGAAAAAAAGCGATACTGGGACATGTCACGAGTCACAAAGGATTGTTCGTCGCGGTGCTCCTCAAATCCTAAGTGCTCTCGACCCCGTCTCCCCGTCACTTTCTAACGAAAGAATGTGACGGGTCCGACCCTGAAATACGGACGCAAGCAAAGCAGTTTGCTTGCTGCGAGGTTATACACCTCGCCCCTATTTCAGCCTCACGAGGGCTTACCCTATCACCTGTCTCGCACGCTCGACAACGGTGATTTCCTCGCTCTGCTCGGAACCGGATGAAAAGCAACGCAGGTTGCTTTTTATTCCACTACCCATTAGACGATAGGGCCGTCTATAAACAATGTATAGAATACAAGGTTTACAAAAAAAAGCGAACTTTTAAAACACTTCAGTCTCTTGTTGCCTCTAAGGGACGAGAGGCGGCCTGTGGGGGCCGCCTTCGATTCCGCTCGCTTATTTTTTTTGCTTTATTGGACTCTTTGTACTTTCCGTCGCAAAGAAAGCCGCAATCTCAAGGACTTGAATCCCGATTTGATTCGGTAGGGAAGCGCGCTTCGGAAGTATGGCACCCAATCTACGAGCAAGGAGCATACCTGGACGCGGTTGCTTGCGCAAGATGGTTTTTTTCATCTTTTTATGTAGTGTGTTCACGAGCCGCCATAGCACATCTGTGGACGCCACAAGTTGCAGACCCGTCGCCACTTCACTCGTATCATCCCGACGACCGTATCCCTGGGTGGCACTGTTGATGGTATCAAACGCATCTTTGAACATTTTTTTGTCAATCAATGACATGATGCGTCGTTGCCAGTAGACATCGACGAATGGCTGAGCCTCCCCATTACGCCACTCTTCCGGATCCGCATTCGATAGCGCTTCCATGTAGGGGCGCATAGCATCCAAGTCCTGCTGAAGTAAAGCGCTCAACTGAGACATGATGCCAAACGGGTGCTTGGCACCACTAATGGCAGTAAGCACCTCATCCGGAGTGACTTTTTCATCATCGATCGCACGTTGAACGATGGCCACACTCCCGTCGATCGACGGCTCTGACTCAAGCAGGGAAAGGAGCGTTCCTCCCCTGTATTTGACAAACTCAACAACTCTTTTATCCGTAGTCACCTGCTTCTCCTTTGCCCAAAGTAAAGCTACTTGTTGCTCACGGATTGAACCTGCGAAAGTACAAGTCTCCATTTATGAGACTACAATGCTTTTGTGTGCTTGTCTATATTTTGCCACTCTTCGTCTTGCCGCACCAACAGTTCTCTTCTTCGCTCCTGCTCGGCCATGAGCGCTTCCACCACCCGCTCCATCCGCATACTTTGACTTCCCTTCACGAGCACAATGTCGCCCTCAGTAAGGATTTCTTTTAATAATTGAATGGCAGTTTGTGCGTCGGCACAGTCGTACACGGACACAAGCTTCAGATCGGCACTGCGCGCTTGTGTGGCAGCTTCTCTCATACGCACGCCCGTAGCGATGAATACGTCCGCAGAGTGTGCCGCGGCTTCTCCCACTTTGCGATGTTCATCAACAGAGTACTCACCAAGCTCCATCATATCTCCAAGAACCGCAACACACTTTCCTCGTACCTTAAGTCCTTTAAGTGTCTGAAGTGCTGCGTGTACCGCAACCGGTGAGGCGTTGTAGGTGTCATCTATAAGAGTGGTTTTGTTGGCACCCTTCAAAATCCTCATTCTCCCAGGACTTCGCTCAAGCGCGGTGAGTGGTGCAACCATATCAGTGAGCAGGAAACCTTCCGAAAGTCCTACAGCGAGTGCGGCGAGTGCGGGGTACACTTGGTGCGCCCCCAGTATGCCGTGCATTGGGACCTCCACGCGTTCATTTTGGTAGTGCACGGTAACATTCATACCTAGGGGCGTTCTATTGCGCATGAGTACCGCGCATCGCTCCGCACGCACATCAGCACTCTTGCTAAAGCCATACGTAAGTTTACGCTGTCCATCACGTATCGGTTCAACTAAAACTTCAGGATCATCAGCATTCACAATGAGTGTTCCGTGTTCACGCAATGCACGGCGCAATTCACGCTTTTCTTCAAGCACCGCCTCACGCGACCCAAAATACTCGACATGTACTGGCACCTCGGGAAAACGCGTGAGCACTGCAATGTCAGGGCGGACCCATGTACAAAGCTTCTTTATGTCTTTTGGTCGATCCGCTCCTATTTCGAGCACGAGCCACGAAGGATACCTACTGCGGAAGAGTGTGAGGAGTCCCCCGTCGAGAAGGTTTGTGAGCCAGCCACGCACACTAAACCACGCGTTAGGTAAACCCAATATGGTAAGCGGCACCCCCACCTCGCTGTTAAAACTCTTCTCACTTTTGCGTACACTCACTTTACTTGCAAGCACAGCGTGGATTGCATCCTTGGTTGAGGTTTTCCCCACCGAGCCGGTAACCCCGACTATTTTTGGCGTGTACTTGTGAATAGCTGCCTGAGCCTCAAGAGTGAGTAGGGCTACAATGATGCGCTTGAAAACATACTTCATGCGCCCTGTATGGTACCGCCCCAAACTGATTGCCACAAGTGTGCTCCATTGGGAGGATGGCTACCATATACACCCCTCTCCTTTTACCTGTCGGGTGGAATCTGGTAGTGATTGATAAGGTACTCTACGAGCTTCATAAATGGAGTGGTGAGTGTTTCGGAGGCATACTTGGCCCCTTGTGGCTCCACATGGTAAAGAAACACAATATACTTCGGGTCATATGCTGGAAAGTAACCAAAAAAAGAATGAAGATAGCGGTCATCGTAGTAACCACGCGCATCATCTCGTGCTATCTGCGCGGTTCCAGTTTTTGCCGCAATACTGTACCGCTCATTCTTGACCGTCCCGCCACGTAATGACTTGTCAACAACCTCCACAAGCATCCTTGTAACTGCTTCACTTGTCGCAGGGGCAATCGCCTGTACCGTATCATCGTACGTCACCTGCTCAACTGCGCCCGATTCGTACTTGATGGCGCGCACGAGGTGGGGAGTTACTAGTCGCCCGCCATTCCCTAACGCTGCGAGTGCACGAACTGTTTCTATGGGTGTGAGCGCAATACCCTGGCCGAATGAAGCTGTGATGTACTCAACAACACGTGGACTCTCAAGGTTATCTACGAGTCCATGAGCTTCATTGGGGAGGTCAATGCCTGTTTCTTCTCCCAAATTAAACTGTTTAAGTCGTTCTCCAAACTTTTTTGCACCAACAGCACGAACAACAAACGCCATACCAGTGTTGAGCGACTGCCCAAGCACTTCTTGCATGGTAACGGTCCCCCTCCCTGCACCGTCGTAATTGCGTATGGTGTAGCCATCAACTTCTACCGACCCTGCATCATAATACGTGGTTGATGGAGCGATCGCACCGGTATCGAGTCCAATCGCCATACCTATGGGCTTAATAATTGAACCCATTTCACGTACTTCCTCCACCAAAGGGTTACTGAACACCTCTACACGTTCTACCTCCTCGATCTTTCCCGGGTCAAATGAAGGGAGCATTGCCATTGCCCTCACTTCGCCCGTGCCGGGGTCCATAATGATACCTCCTACCTGCTGTGCCTTCCATTCTTTTTCAACTGCCGTAAGTGTATCCTCCAGAAATAATTGCACCGAGGGGTCAATGGTAGTGATAAGGTTGCCAGCTCGCACTCTCTCTTTCGCAAACAATGCGTCCTCTACATTTCCAAATACCTCCGCAAAAAAGTTGACCGAAAGATTCTTCTCCTCGCGTCTTAATACATCATTATAATAGCGCTCCAACCCATACTTACCAACAATATCCGTATCATCTCCATGGTATCCCACAAGGCCCACTGCGTGTGCGGCGAGAGTACCACCCGGGTAAGTTCGCCAGTGCTCGCGGTACACCCCCACCCCGGGGAGACCAAGTGCATCAATCTTCTCACCTACAGCACTCGGAACATGATGTACAATTTCTTCATATGGATCCTCTTTTTTCGAGGCTCGCGCAAAGAACAACTCGCGCTCAATAGGCACAAGTGAATTAAGACGCTCATAGGTGAGCTCAACATCAATAATTTCTTTTGGTGCAATTGCTACCAAAAAACCGCTTTCAATAGAAGCACCGGAGACCAACGCGCCTACACTGTCAGTAAAAAAAATTGTCCCACGGTCAAAAAGATGCTGGCTCGGTCGTACGTATTGATGGTCAGCTAACTGTCGAAACTCTTCCCCATGCAAAATTTGAACCATGTAGAGCCGCACCACAAGAACGAGTGCAACCACTATGAACGCTCCGAGAATAGTATGTATGCGACGAACATACGCCTCACGCATACTCTAGCGCAATGTGACACTTGTCGGCTGATCGAGCTGTACGTAGTCAGTTTTCGGAACTGGAACAAGTGCGAGCTCTAGCGCACGCTCTTCATGCAGGCTTTCGCGTGTATCAAGATAACGAGCCTCAAGGGTACCCACGCGAGCCACACGCTCTGCAAGTTCCAAAGAGAGTTCTTGCCTTAGTACAATATGCACAACCGACATACTGATAAAGTACATATACAAGCCCGCCACACCCACAAGAAGTACTACAATAGACCAAAATACCACATTTCGATACTCGATATGTGTAACATGAAAACTAGGTTTTAGGTGTGTTTGCTTCATAGTTTCTGTGAAAAATTCGTAAACGTGCGCTCCTTGCGCGTGGATTTTGGATTATCTCTTTATCTGATGGAAGAATGGGCTTTTTTACCGCATCCCCGTATCCTCGTTGTGCGAGTGAGCGAAATGCGTGCTTCACTAAACGATCTTCAAGACTGTGAAAAGAAATTATCGCAACACGACCTCCGAGTGCCAGAAAATCGGGAATTGCATTAAGCAATGTTTCAAGCGAACCAAGCTCATCATTAACCGCAATGCGCAGTGCTTGGAACGTACGAGTTGCCGGGTGCAACTTGCCACGTTTTGGCACAACACTCTCGATAACTGCCGCAAGCTGTCCACTGGTTGCAATGGGGGCAAGACTGCGCGCAAGTACAATCGCTCGTGCAATGCGTCGCGCATATCGCTCTCCGCCAAACCCGTAGAGCACATCCGCAAGTGACTCTTCACTCCACCCATTCACGGCATCCTCAGCAGTCACCTGTTCGTCCGAGGGTGAGGCGCATAGCGTCATAAGGAGTGGCTCATCTCGGACAAATGAAAAACCTCGTCCCGAACGCTCAAGCTGGTCGCTTGAAAAACCAAGGTCGAGCACGAGCGCATCCGCACATCCGATATTCTCCTCAGCAAGCACCTGTTTAATCGTGCTGAAGTTTCCCTCCTTCAACACCACACGAGGTGCAACGCTTTCAAGTGCGTGACGTGCTCTCTCGAGCGCATCCTTGTCACGATCTATTCCAATGAATGTTGCATCTTTTTGCATAAGGAGAGCAAGTGCCTTCGCATGTCCTGCCCCACCTAAGGTACCGTCAACCACGACCTTCGCACTTGAAACGTCGAGTGCTGCAATCACTTCCTGTAAAAGAACAGGCGCATGTACGGTATCTGCATGATGTGGTTGTTCTGGTGTGCGCGCCATACTAAAGCACTCCCACCTCACCCAGCTTCTCGGCAACCGCATCGGCACGATTAGCAACCGCGTTATGGTAGGTATCCCATGCATCCTCGTTCCAGAGCTCGACTCGGTCGTTCACCCCTATCAACACCGCACGCGAGGTAAGATGCGCATGGCTCGCCAAGTACTCAGGAATGAGCACACGACCCAACGCATCTACCTCGAGGTCAGCCGCTCCGGAAAACAAGAAACGTCCGAACGCACGCGAATCGGCTTGACCCATCGAGAGCTGTTCGAGTTTCCCCACAACGCGTCTCCACTCATCACGAGAAAACACAAATAGACACCCATCGAGTCCATGCGTCATTACCAAGTTTCGCCCCAACGCCTTCCGGAACTTGACCGGCAAGGCGATACGCCTTTTGTCATCGAGCACATGGCGGTATTCGCCAATGAGCATGACGGTGCGTGGCGCAGAAACAACTCCTTTTGCAGATTTTCCACTTCTTACCACTTGACTACCACTCTATACCACCTTGTCCCAGTTTGCTACCTACTTTTCCACAACCAAAATATTCGCACATGCACGCACGCTTGCCGTGGCCACGCTTGGGGCATAGTATCGTAGTATGGATATCGCGCTCGCAAAAACCGAATCCGCAGGTTCCGCAGACGAGCTCATTGGATACCTTGATCACCCGACCAGTGCCGACATTGAGCTGGTGCGGTCTGCGTACGCATTTGCTCATGAAGTGCATGCGGGGCACGTGCGACTCTCAGGCGAGCCGTACTTCAACCACCTTTACGCTACTGCACTCGCACTTGCGGAGTTTGGTATGGGTGCGCGCACTGTGAGCGCGGGCCTCCTTCACGACTGCATTGAGGATCGGGGTGTCTCCGAAGAGGAGTTGAACCAACGCTTCGGACCAGAGGTGCTCTTCCTCGTGAAAGGCGTCACAAAACTCGGCGCACTTAAGTACCGTGGTGCACAGCGCCATGTGGAGTCTCTGCGGCGACTCTTCATCGCAACCTCGCAGGATATACGTGTGCTCATTATTAAACTCATGGACCGTCTCCACAACATGCGCACCCTTGAACATGTCCCCACAGAAAAGCGCAAGCGTATCGCGTCCGAAACACTTGAAATTTATGCGCCACTCGCCGACCGGCTCGGCATGGGCACCGTAAAGCGTGACCTTGAAGACCTCGCATTCCCCCACCTCTACCCTGTGGAGTACGCACGTACAGTAGAGCTCATGCGTGAGAGGAAGCAAGCGAAGGAGCCGTACCTTGAGGATGTTGTAGCAAAACTCAAAAAGGAGCTTGCCACACAGAACATTAAAAGTTTCAGAACTGACTACCGCCGCAAGGGGTATTACTCACTGTACAAAAAGCTCGAAAGAAAAGGTGGTGACATTGAAAAAATATTCGACATAATGGCAATTCGAGTCATTGTTCCTACGATGGAAGACTGCTACCGCGTACTCGGGGTAGTGCACGGCACGTGGCGACCGTTACCCGGCAAAGTGAAAGACTACATCGCACTCCCAAAACCCAATGGTTATCGCTCTATCCACACCACCGTGTTCACTCACGAGGCAGGTCCCATCGAGATACAGATACGGAGCGAGGAAATGCACCGCGAGGCGCAGTTTGGCTTCGCCTCCCACCTCTCCTACAAAGAGATTCAGCGCGGCGATCGTGGGGTCGAACGAAGAAACCGACTATGGTATCGCTACCTCATTCCTTCTCTCCTTCACACAAGAAAAGTGGAACAACTTGTCACTGGCGCTAATATTCCCCGTTGGGTGAATGAGCTTGCCGTAGCGCACGGCCCTATCGTAGAGGGAGGAGGAGATCAGAGCTTCCTTGAAGAACTTAAAGAAGATTTTTTTAGTCACCGTGTGTTCGTGTTTACCCCCAAGGGTGACGTGGTGGACCTGCCGCTTGACTCGAGTCCGATTGATTTTGCGTACGCCATTCACAGTGACATAGGCGATCATATGAGCGGCGCGAAGGTAAACGGCAAGCTCGCCTCACTCGATACCGCACTCAAAAACGGCGATATAGTGGAAATCGAGGTGAAGCCCGCGAGTAAACCTTCGAAAAAGTGGCTCGAGTATGTGAAAACGAGCATGGCGCGTAAACACATACACAACGCACTACAAAAAAATCAACGCGCCACATGAGGCTGCGCTATGTGCCGTGAGGTAGATCGAAAATTACTTTCTGTACCCCTAAATACTGAAATTGCGCACGGTGTACAGATCTTCATCTTCACTCCGTTCATCTTTTGAACGATCGTCGAGAAGCGCCATTTCGTCGCGCGTAGAAAAACTTAAAGGCACAACTTCTTCATGAATCGGTCTATTTTCCGCTAGAACCCTCTCTTGCATCACTTCAGCCACTTCATTCAATACAGTATCCTCCACCAACACATTATCCACCAATACTGGAGCTGGTACGTCCATCACATCAACATTCTCGGCTGTGTACCCTCCCACATCACTCTTTACAACATCGGTTATCACACTTTCGTCAACGCTCTCTATGGGCTCAGATAAAGTACCATCAGCAGCTAGAAACATGCGCTCATCCGTTTGAGGCACCGCTTCAGGGCTAAACACCTCTGACAGGTCATCAGAGAGAATTGCATCATCTACAGTAGCAATTTCAAGTGGAACTGTGTCCGCTAGCAATTCCTCAACGAGTCCGCTTCGGTTGTCTTCTTGCGTTACCGCCAACGCATCTCCCGCAAACACATCACTCTCCAGCTGGGCTTCTTCTTCGAGTCGCAAAGATGCGAGGAGTGTGCCCAATTCTTCCGCAGAAAAATAGCTTATCACCACCCTACCACCTACCGGTCTCGGCTCAATCTGCACCCGAGTACCTAGATGCTCGGTGAGTTGACGCTCAAGGGCAAGTATTTCTGGATTGATTTTGTACCTTTCGGTCACCTTGTCTTGGGCTATCCTTCGCGCAACCGCTTCAGTCTCCCGAACAGTCAGTTTCTTGAGTACAATTTCTTCGGCAAGCGTACGCTGTTCATCGGGCCTGTTACCTAGCATGAGGAGTGGACGTGTGTGACCTTCTGTGAGTTTTCCCTCAGCGACGTATGTTAGTACATGTTCTGGAAGCTGAAGGAGGCGTACGGTATTGCTCACATACTCACGACTCCTGCCGAGCTTTCTACCTATTTCTGTGAGGGTGAATTTGAATTCTTTGTTGAGCCGATCGAACGCACGCGCACGATCAACGGGATTGAGATCCTCTCGCTGGAGATTTTCAATAATTGCGAGCTCGAGCTTAAGGAGGTCAGACTCTTCGCCGGTGCGAATGATAACGGGTATCTGCGCAAGACCCGCAAGCTTGCTTGCTCGCAAGCGGCGCTCGCCCGCGATGAGCTCATACTCGACACGCAAACCTCCGTCCTCAAGGGGTATTTCAGTGCGCGTCACCGTGAGCGGCTGAAGTAAACCGTACATTCGTATACTGTCCGCGAGCTCCTGAAGGCGCAATTGGTCGAACTCCCTTCGAGGTTGGTATGGATTGGGCTTAATGCGATCAAGCTCCACCCAAAAGATTGAATCTCGGATAGTTTCTTGTGGTGCCATGCGTGTGGTGAAAAGTATAGGAGACCCCGCATATCATATGCGGGAACACTCCCCTACATGTGCTCAGTATACAACTGATTGCCCTCGGGGCAAAGTACGGTACACTGTGTACTAACCCCGCCGGAGTGGTGGAATTGGTATACACGCACGACTCAAAATCGTGTGGCGCAAGCCTTGAGGGTTCGAGTCCCTCCTCCGGCACCAATAAGTAACGTAGTGTGGTGCGCTGGATGCGAGCCACGTATCAGCATACATGCAGGCGTTCTTAAAAGACGCTTTTCATGTGCGCGTTTTCATGTATCCTACGGTCAGACAATATCGTTGAAGGAGGTACACTGTGGCACAAATTTGCATTGCCTACGACATGGCACCTGAACCGGCACTAGGGCTCTGTGCACGTATTGCGCAGACGACACGCATCCCCTTTTCCGACCATATTGTAAAGACGCACGTAGCAACGACACTTATAAACAGTGCATTTGCAGCACAGTTCGCAACATATGGTGAGTGGTTTATTGACGCAAAGCTTTGTCAGCCACCGGACACGAACAGACTCTTTGCACGACTCTTCAAGGTGGCGGGCGCGTCGTATATAACGGTACTGGCGTCACACAAGGACTTCCTGCCCGGACTCCGTGCGGTTGTTGAGGAGATTAGTGGCACTGTAAATGTACTCGCGCTTTTGTCGTTAACTTCAGAAAGTCAGTCAGCGCGTACGATTGTTGCCCGCGCAAAACGAGCTGAAGAGTACGGTGCTGAACACTTTGTTTGCCCGCCAACCGCACTGCGCGTCATGCGTGCACAGTTTCCTTCCGCACTACTCTTCGTACCGGCTGTACGGGACACAGACGAAACCTGCCACAACCACACCAATGTGGTGTCCTTAGAAAGGGTGGTTCGTGAAGGTGGAATACCCATCATCGGCCGACCCATCACACAAGATGTGGACCCGGTCAAGAAGGCGGTATTGCTTTATGGGCGCGTACAAGCAATAACCTATAGCACGACTTTGTAGCGCGTCTTGGAAAGGACAAACTGATGCACAGCATCACCGGACGCACCGCATTGGTGCAGGCGATGGTCAAACACGATTCAATCGCGTGGAGCGATAGACCAATTACCCTTGCTGGAGGAGGAGAGAGCAACCTTTACGTATACTTCCGCTCAGACGTAACAGACGATCCTATCTATCGTATCGCGCTCTGCGGGGAACTTCGAAGGATAGTGCGCGGACTCTCCCTCGCACCAAATCTCCAACCATGCCTCTTGCCCGTTCCTACAGCAGGGACGCTTTTGACGGAGTGTATGTCGACGCTGGATGCCGTATTCCACCCCAAACCTCCGTTCATTGCGACCCGCCCCACCTACAAAGAACCAAAATCACATGGGCCACAGCGCGCCTACATCGGCGGTGTCCCACGCGAGGACCAGCACTATATCTTCGTGGAGGCGGTGGCAACAACCGGCACTTCTACAACAGCGTTCATTGAACGCGTGCGGGAGGAGGGCTACTGCGAAAAGCCTCCACACTGCGTGGTACTGCTCGCACGGAACAGACATGTTGAGACACGCATACGAAACGTGCTCAAGGGTGGGAGGGTTGTAATCCTCTTCACCCTGCCCGATGTGCTCGCAACCATAAACAATGGGGGCATGTGGCAAGATACCGCACGTGCCTCCGAAGCCTATGACGAAGCTATGGCGGAATGGTATCGGTAATGAGACAACATAGAAAGTCCCGCGCTTGCGCGGGACGCTTTCTTTTCACATACTGCGCTCATGTCAGAAAAACAGAACATTATTGTTGTTATAGGCCCCACCGCAAGCGGGAAAACATCACGTGCGATAGCGCTCGCCAAAGAACGCGACGGGGAAGTTATCTCGGCAGACTCGCGCCAGATCTACCGAGAGCTCGACATCGGTACGGAAAAAGTGACACGGCGCAAAATGCAAGGTATACCACACCACTGTCTCGACATTGCCTCGCCACGCAGAGCTTGCTCCGTAGAGCGATGGAGGCGATACGCACAGCGTGCAATCGACGATATCGTGCGTCGGGGTAAGGTGCCGATAGTCGCCGGCGGCTCATGGTTCTATGTGAATGCGCTCGTGTATGGCACCGAGTTCCCAAAGGTAGAACCAAACGCGCATCTGAGGAAACGGCTTGAGAGAAAGACACCGAAGGAGCTCTATACCTTGCTCGCTTCACTCGATCCCGTACGCGCCGCCACTATAGAACACACGAATCCGCGTCGACTCATCCGTGCAATAGAAATCGCAAACACACTCGGCTCCGTTCCTCCACTGAGGGGTCGGGAAGCTCAGTATATCGTAGAGTGGATTCTCCTCGACCCTCCACTCGCGGAACTTGAAGTACGCATCGCACAACGTCTCGACCGCACCCTTCGCCGCGGACTTGTCCATGAGGTCGAGGGGCTTCGTAAAAAGGGTCTTTCATGGAAGCGCATACACGAACTTGGTCTTGAGTATCGAGCAGTTGGGGAATTGCTTCGTGGCATCCTTCCCCGCTCATCACTCAAGGAGCGTCTCCTCCGGGACCTTCTGCGCTATGCAAAAAAACAAGGTGCTGCATTTCGCGCCATGGTTCCTCGCGAGAAATCGCGGGGTCGAAATGAAGCTGTACCTACTCAGCGTCGAGCTCGCGCTCAAGTTCACGAAACTCATTCTCAACGTCTTTGAGGCGTTCTTTGAGCGACTTCACGAGCATCGTACCCTCCTTGATTTTTTCCAATCCCTCCTCCACGTCAAACTCGCGCTCCTTCTCAAACCATTGAGCGATTTCCTCAAGTCGCTTGAGGTCGTTTTGTATTACTTTTGTTCCTTTTTGTTCCGTCATAGTCAGTTACGACTTAGTATACTTGGTGAGTATCCGTGACTGTAGAACTGATAGTACCATCGGCAACCTTCATGCTCAACTCCGCCCCGCGCTCCACATCTCCCACACTTCGCACGAGCGACCCTTGCGTGTACACGAGTGCGTAGCCGCGCGCAAGCGCACGTGCGGGGTCGGAGGCGCTAAGAAGCCTCGTGAGCGTCGCCATACGCTCCTCGATACGGATCATTCCACGCTCGAATACCTGACTCATTCCCTCTCTCGCGCGTAGAACCCGATGCCGGCACTCCTCCACGCGGGCACGGTACCGCTCCTTGCTTGAGGCAAACTTCTCGACTGCGAGGTGTGTGTGCCCACGCATCACTCCGAGCACGCCACGAAGCGCGCGCACACAGAGCTCCACACGATGCTCGCGTGACTCTTGTGCGCGCACAAACACCTCACGCATTGTGCGCACGTGTGTGGGGAGCCCTTCGACGAGCGGCGCCCATGAGCTATTGATGACGTGTGCAACCGCCGTTGGCGTCGAAGCACTGTGGTCCGCGACGAGCGTGACGATAGGCGCGTCCACATCATGTCCGATACCCACAATCGTAGGCACCGGACACGCGAAGAGTGCGCGGCACACCGCCTCATTATTGAATCCCTGAAGCGACTCGAGTGACCCACCCCCTCGGATGAGTATCAGCACGTCGGGAAGTACGCTCATGCGACTCATTTGCTTGATTGCCGACCGAAGCTCATCAGCGGCCCCCACTCCCTCTACGCTGGAATGAAGAAAGTTAATTTTGATACCTCGAGGAGCGAGGTTTTTTCGCAAATCTTGGAGCACCACACCGTCGCGAGAGGAAATCACGCCTATCCGTTCAATGAAAAGAGGGATCTCACGCTTCCTTGTGAAGAGCCCCTCACTCTTGAACTTTTCGAGGAGGAGCTCGTACGCACGCCTCAGTGCCCCTTCGCCCAAAGGTTCAATACTTTTTACCCAGAAGCCGAAGTTCCCCGTTTTGGGCGAAAGCTTCCCATACCCCTCGACCTTGACCGCCATTCCCTCCTCCACATTCGCTCCGAGCCTGCGGTACACACCCGCATGGAGCCCGCAACGCAAAATACTCTGAGTCTCTGCGTCCTTGAGCGAGAAAAAGACCCAGTCACGGAGCACCTTAAGATCAGTCACCTCACCCTCAACGAAAACCACAAGTGGACTTATAAGCTCATTCACGAGCTCGAGGTACTCGGGTACCGTAAGCGTACGGTCTTCGATACCCTCTATCAGCGGACGATTCATTGCGGGTCCAGCAGGACTCGAACCTGCAAAATCGCTTTTGGAGAGCGACAGTTTACCATTAGCTTATGGACCCTAGTGTAGCGGTGAGTGTTCTGCCTAACGCAAGGAGCTCGCGCGCCACAGCTACATCATAATACCGCACCTGTGCACAGCCGCGATAGCCCTCCCGCTGTCGTACGCCGGAGTTGACCTTCTGGTACGGCTGAAAGAACTGCGACACGCGAATACTAGTCACTTTTGACCAGTAACGCAACTCCTCGCGCGAATTGTGGCAGGCGTGGAGGTGTAGCATGCAACGAAACTTCGACTCGTCCAGCACAAAGCACGCGCGCATGAGTGAAACGAAAGCTCGGATGACCGAGGGGTCGGAGTTAGTGAATGCCACCAAATCATTTGGTGACTTTGCTCCTTCACACCAGTAGTATGTGGCAAGGAGTGCACGTCGCACGTCAATTGACCCAATATCCAATGCCTTTACGGCCTCGCGCGCGGCACATTGGGCCAGTGACTCGCGTTCTTTTGTTCTGGCACGAAGCACGGAACAAGCATTCTTTTGACCTGCCGTTTTCTTTGCACGCAGTACCACTCGCACCTCCTCCGAAAGATACACGGTACGTACCCACATGGAAACCGAACTTTATGAAACGCGCAAATTCTGCGCGATTTCGCCAATGCTCGCACCTGCCTTCCTCATCTCGATCGCTTGCGACTTTTCTTTTTTTTTCATGGTTATACATCTATATACCCATGTTCGCTTATTTGTCACATAAAAACTGCAGTACGGGTATTGCACCTACTTCTTCACCTCCTTGTACTTGACAACCTTACGAACCGTGGGATCATACTTATTGAGCTCAAGCTTCTTCTCCACACGTTTCCTATTTCGCACGTCAAAACGGACATGCTTTGACTCCGTGCTCCTGAGTTTTACGATATGGTCTTGGGACATTAGACCATTGTAACATAGTATTTTGTTACGCGCTATTTGTTTTTTGGAATTGAATAATATGAGTAATGAGCTCCTGTCACACATGCTCCCGTATTAGAACCATTACATGAAGGTAAATAGCATAGAGTCGCTCGAGGAGTACTTCCTGTACATGTACCGGGGGGCGCAACAGGTAGTCCAGCCTTTTCATATCTTGATTTCAAACTATTGTATTCGGATATATCATTAGTTTCGTATACAGCTTGACCTCCAGAATCCCGTGCAGCTAGTGATAGTATCTCCTTGTCCTGTCCTTTCCAAACAATATCTACACAAGTACCGTTGGTGTGACATGAGTCTCCGTGAGACCGGCTGGGAGGATACCCTTCCGTAACAATAATAGTCGAGGGCCCTGATTCTTCAAAAAAATCAAATAGTTGCTTAGCCACGGTATTTAACTGGGGGGCGACACCAGCTGGCACTGTTTGAGAAGAATCTTTCATGTTTATTGGTGCAGCACCTTTACCGGTTGGTTCGGCAGGAAATCCGACCATGGTTCCATCTTTTCTTAGCTGCTTTGCTCCTGTGTCGGTAGTGACTATCTGGGCTGGTTGGTCTGTTGCGAGCGTGCTTCGTACCTTAACGCACGTCACACCATCACTTGAACCACCCGTACAAACAAGCTCATTCCATGGTCCCCAACCTTCACCGCCGTAAATCACCTTCATAATGGTATCAATGAAAAGGTACGCTCCTAACGTGATGACAAGACCCACCAGTGTTGAAAAGAAAATGCCATGCGCTTTAGAAATAGATCCGGGAGAACCACCGGCAGTGAGGTATAAGTAGCCCGCATTTACAAATAAGAGCGAGGCGACAACTGTACCGAGAAGAATGATAAAGTCCAGCAATTTCATCGCCGAACTGAGTAAGTCACACGTAGTACACCCACCGACTGTACAAATCTCGTCCGCGGTATGACCATTTCCCACAGCGGGATCATCGCCCCGAACCGTACGCACACTATCCCCACACTCAACTATGGTGCCAAAAAATTTAAACGCTCCTTGTCCGTGAGCATTGAAAGGGAAGCACCCTATTACCACGAATAACGAGAGCATGATGATAGTAAACACCTTTGGCATATTGTATGAAACAATAGTAACACTATGACCCCATGATCTTTTTCATATTGTTCACATATCCTCTCGTCTCGCGATATCCCGCATTCGCGGTACACTCATAGTATGTCTTCCCGGGACATGTCTTACTAGCAGTCAACGCTTTGGGACCTCCATTATAGAAAGCCGCCATATACTCGGATCTTCTGTTTGAGTCACCTCCCGCAAGTTCATTGACTCTCTTGTTATTTTGCGCTTCTTTCATGTATGCAACACCAAGCTTGATATTATTACTTGGGTCGGATAAATACGTCTTCATCTGTGCATCGGAGTAGCCTTTGCATGGGGCTCCACAAAGTCCCCTTGCGGTCGCGGGCATCAGTTGAATGACACCCACTGCTCCAACTTTTGATGTGCACGTTGCGGGATTCTTACAACCACCCGATTCTATTTTTGCGAGCGCAAGTGCGAAGTTCGGATCCACGCCCTGCGCGACCGCTTCTTTTGTTATAGCATCTGCGCACGGTACGCCGTTCGCGAGTACGCAGTTTTTAGAAAGCGAAACAGATGCGTTTCCTATAGCTTGCTTACTTAACTGCGGACCATCCGGTGTCGCCACCACATCTCCTTGTGTATATCCCGGACCAACAGAATGTGGAACTGCAGGCGCATCCACTTCAAGGGTGGCGCGCACCGACGCACACACTTCACCGGACATTGATGTGGGACACACAAGCTCGTTCCACGGACCAAATTCTTCCGAATCGTACAAAACTTTCATCACAGTGTCGATAAGTAGCCACGCAGAAATACACACAATAAGGCCGATAACACCGCTACGAATCATTGATTTCGCTTTTCCTATTGAACTTTGATTGCCGCCGGAAGTAATGAGAAGTATCCCCGCGTTAACAATTAAATATACCGCTACAACGATGGCGGCAAAAATGAGAAAATTGATTATGTTCTGGGCCAGTACCACTAGATCACATGTGGTACATCCACCGGTCGTGCATATTTGCGGCCCCTCATCACCGTCTTTCACCACAGTGATCACATCGTTACCACATGGAACCAAATCATCAGGTAGAAAATCAGTAAACTTTGCAAATGAAACGAGTGGGAAAGTACAACAAAACAGTAGCAACAAGACAAAAGGTGTTCGTTGACCCATAACACTCGTATCCTAGCGCATATACATTTACACGTACAGAAAGCAGTGTTAGTATCTTTCCACGCGTCGGTGGTAGAGTGGTCAATTACACTTGGCTGTAAACCAAGCGGCTTCGGCCTACGCAGGTTCGAATCCTGCCCGGCGCACCAACACAAAACGAGCCAGACACAAGGTGTTCGGCTCGTTTTGTGTTGGACACGAAGTGTTTGGCGATTCTTGTGTTACGTTCGGAAGGAATTCGAACTGAGTCGGCGCGAGACCGCCCGTAGCGCAACTGACGAAAAGTTGCACGCTACTCAATGGTTTGTTTTTCTAGAAACATCCAAATCTCCTTAAATGAAATAGCTGTGCTTAGAGGACCAACAAACTCAGCAGGAGCATACTGTGTATCACTTGGTAATACGTGACCCATGTCTTCAACCGAAAGAAGTGCCACAGGGGGAATCGCTGGATCGCTTGCGCACGTGCTTTTTTGAAACTCTACTTTCGGCTTGTAAGAAACATCTTCTTGCTTTTTGACACAATTAGGATACCCCGCAAGATTCTGTAGCTGTGCGTAAATGGGGCGTGCTCCTTCTTGAACTAATATTTCCGGTTCTATTGGCAATCCATACGCCTTAAACGCCTCTCTGTTGCATGAAATTCCCTGTACGGGCTCATACGGTACACATAGATCGAGCTTACCATGAACGTGCATAGTGGGTGCATTGATACTCTTTTGCACTCCGCATTCCTCCGGTACGCCAGGCGCAGCAAGTGAGACGATGCCAGAAAACGTCGCGTTGTCCTTGCACGCAACACGGTATGCCATCGAAGCACCATTCGATGCGCCCACTAGGTACACACGTGACGGATCTACGGGAGCATTGGCCATCGCGAACGCTACTGCGTCTTTAATAAATCCTTCATCATCAATATTGCTTGTTACAGAATATCCACAACACCCCCTACTCAAATCACCGGAAACCAGTGTTCCAGCATTCCATGTAAACATGCTCAACCATCTTAAGATCATCGGTGATGATCCTTCAGGGGCAAGTACGTAGAAACCGTATGTATCCGCGTATGAAAAGAGCCAATCAGAAGTTTCCATTTTCTGCCCTCCACCATGGAGGTACACCACCATAGGAGCAGGTGCATTTGTGACATTCAAAGTTGGTGGTGTGTACACCAAAAAGCTTCTCTCTACACCATCATACGTACGTTTTCCCTCTTGGACAAATCCGCCACCGCGCAAACCAAGCTCACTGCTTGCAACTCTTGTCGAAAAACTGAACGCATCCTCGTTGTTTTGAAAAGGCGACTGTAGTAGTACTACAGTAAGTGCAAGCACAATTAACAAGACTAAAATACGAAATAATCTCGATTTAAAAAATATTTTCCACATTTGCTCTTTCGTGACCAGCATCTACACGCCCGCGACTTCGTAGGGCTTTATCGCACTCAAGCGAGCTTTGCCCTTGCCTTTCTTCACTTCGAATGCATACTCACCGTTCTTGATATCAACAATAACCGAACCGCCTTCCAAAACGTTATTACTCACTATCATCGAGGCGACTGGTGTGAGTATCTTGTTCTGTATTAGTCTCTTCATAGGGCGCGCTCCGTAGTGTGGGTCGTACCCCTCTGAAGCAAGGTGCGCCACAGTGGCATCGGTTACTTTAAGCGCAATTCCCTTGCTCGCAAGACGGTCAATTACTACTTTTATTTGCATGTGTGCGATGTCACGTATCACCTCGGGCGCGAGTATATTAAAGAGCACTATCTCGTCGAGACGATTCAAAAACTCGGGGCGAAAATACTCTTTGAGCGAATCCATCACTTTTTCCTTGGCGAGATCGTAGTCTGTCGCATCACTCTCACTATGTTTGAATCCATACTGTGACATTTTATCGATGTACTGTGCTCCGATGTTCGACGTGAGAATAATCACGGTATTTTTAAAGTTCACCTTCCTCCCCTTCGCATCTGTAAGATGGCCGTTGTCCAAAACCTGCAGGAGTATGTTGAACACCTCCGGGTGCGCCTTCTCAATCTCATCGAAAAGGAGTACCGAGTAGGGCCTATGCCTTACCGTCTCAGTGAGGTTGCCCCCCTCCTCATACCCCACGTAACCAGCAGGCGCTCCGATGATTTTTGAAACACTGTGACGCTCCATGTACTCACTCATATCAACGCGAACTAGGGCTTTTTCGTCATCAAACATAAACTCAGCGAGTGCTTTCGAGAGCTCCGTTTTTCCAACACCTGTGGGACCGAGAAACAAGAACGAGCCAATGGGTCTGTTTGGGTCGGCAATACCGGTTCGCGACCTGCGCACAGCATCGGCAATTCTCTTAACCGCATCGTCCTGTCCTACTACACGTTTCCTGAGTTCGTCTTCCATACGCACAAGCTTCGCCGCTTCCTCCTCAAGCATGCGCAACACGGGAACCCCCGTCCATCTACTCACCACATCGGCTATGTCTTCCTCGCTAATTTCCTCCTTAAGAATACGACGTGTTTTCTGAAGCTTCTTAAGCTTTTTCACGTTACTCTCCAGCTCCGCTTCAAGCACGGGAATGCGCCCGTAGCGAATTTCTGCAGCCTTCGAGAGGTCTGCGGCCGCCTCCGCGGAGTCCGCTTCCACACGCCTCCCCTCGAGCTCTTTCTTGAGGCGCTTAATTTCTCCGTGGGTGTCCTTCTCATTGTTCCACTTGAGCTCAAGCTCTCGTGTCTTTTCTTTAAGATCGGCGATTTCAGCATCAATGTCGCCGATGCGACCCTCGGCCACTCGACGTTCTTTGTCTCCCGTTGCATGAGCCACATCCTTCTTCACCGCCTCGCGCTCAATTTCGAGACGCGTAATTTTGCGATGAGTCTCCTCAAGGGGTGCGGGCTTATTCTCAAGCGCAATACGAAGCGCGGATGCCGCCTCGTCAATGAGATCAATTGCCTTGTCAGGCAGAAAACGATCTGAAAGGTAGCGAGACGAGAGGTTTGCCGCCGCAACAATGGCGTCATCGGTAATGCGTACACCGTGATAGAGCTCGTAGCGCTCGCGAAGCCCTCTTAAAATAGCCACCGTATCCTCAAGCGAGGGCTCGTTTACGTACACCGGTTGGAAACGTCGAGTTAGCGCGGGATCGCGCTCGATATGCTTCTGGTACTCTTTGAGTGTCGTGGCACCGATAACGCGCATTTCTCCTCGTGCAAGTGCGGGCTTAAGCATGTTGCTCGCATCCATAGCCCCCTCCGCGGCACCAGCCCCAACAATGGTGTGAATTTCATCAATGAAAAGGATCACCTTTCCCGCCGCGCGCTCAATCTCCCGCATAATAGTTTTCAACCTATCCTCAAACTCGCCACGGTACTTGGTACCCGCAATGAGGAGACCTAAGTCGAGCGAAACAAGCTCTTTCCCTTTGAGACTCTCCGGTACATCGCCCGCGGCCATACGCACCGCAAGCCCCTCAGCAATCGCCGTTTTTCCCACTCCCGCCTCACCTATGAGAATAGGATTGTTCTTCGTCCTACGAGAGATGATTTGAATCACGCGTGTAATTTCCGCATCACGGCCTATCACAGGGTCAAGCTTGTTCTCCGTCGCGAGCTGAGTGAGCGAGCGAGTGAATTTCTGAAGTGCACGAGATTTTTTCCCGGTGGGAGCATCGTCACCCTTGTTCTCACGCAACTCATGTATCGCCTGAAGCATTGCGTTCCGGTCAATACGGAACCTGTTAATAACCTCGCGTGCCGGTCCCGGGGTATCGAGGATCGCCACAAAAAGGTGCTCAGTGGATATAAACTGATCACTCATGCTCGCCGCAACTTTTGCCGCATTCTCTAGCACCTGCGCGAGCTCGGGGGTAAGGTAGAGCTGGTAGCTCGGGGAGAGCACCGTCGAGCCTTCAGGTGCCTCGAGCGCGTCAAGGAGTGAGTCGGTGAGAAGTATCGTGTCTATTTCGAGTTTTTCAAGTATCGAAAACACCATACTCTCTTCTTGGAGCACAAGTGCA
Source organism: Minisyncoccota bacterium (assembly GCA_041908795.1). GTDB lineage: Bacteria > Patescibacteriota > Minisyncoccia > Phycocordibacterales > UBA12088 > CAYLHB01. Next base: position 20,764 of record JAYRER010000034.1, read on the forward strand.
ACAAAAAGGTGAAGTGGGTTCACGTGGTTCTGACCGCGCTCAACAGCAAGCTCGTGCGCTTTTCGAACGGCATCTTTCGCTTTTGTGGTGAAATTTTGAAATGGGACCATACTTCAATAGTACCACACATAGCCCGAGGAGACTAGTCAAGTTTTTCCCGCTCGATACGGGGGATAAGATGCTCTAGAATAGAGACAACTTGTTCCACCTCTCCCCTGGTTGTCATCCTTCCAAAGGTAAAACGTACGGATGAATTGGCGTACTTTTCCCCTTTACCGAGTGCTCGTACAACATAGGAGCCACCCCCGCTTTCCCCCAAACACGCACTTCGTGTTGAGACGGAAATACCCTGCGCATCAAGCTCGATAACGATCCGCTCACTCTCAAGGCCCGGGAAAGAGAAGTTGGCATTGTTTGCAATGCGTTTGGTTGGGTGACCATTTAAGACTGCCCCCTCAATACGTGCAACACGCTCAATAAAAAAGTCGCGAAGTTCCCGTATACGTGCCGTATCTTCATCGCGCCGCTCATGTGCCAACTCGAGTGCGCGCGCAAGACCCACCACATGAGGTGTGTTTGGTGTACCGGGACGAAGTCCATACTCTTGTGTCCCACCATACATAATGGGTGCGAGCGAAACAGAGCGTGCTTTGTAAAGGAGTCCTGCACCTTTAGGTCCGTACGCTTTCTGACCGTCTATGGTCATAAGGTCAACTCCAAGGGTATCTACGCGCGACGGGAGCCACGTAAATGCTTGACTCGCGTCGGTGTGAAAGAAAAGTTTTGTGGCATGTTCCTTTCTGAACGCACGCACTTCTTTCGCAATCGCCGCAAGTGGAAGTACTGTACCTATCTCATTGCTCGCATACATTGCCGAGACGAGCACGGTCTGGAGCGTAAGCGCAGCGCGAAGTTCCCCAATGTTCGGCAGACCATCCTCATCTACTGGGAGGTAGGTGACGCGGATCCCCTCTTTGTGAAGCGCACGGAAACAATCATGAACGGAAGAGTGCTCAATGGCGGTTGTGATAAGGTGTATATCCTCATTCCACCTTCCTGTGTCCCTCAAGGCCCGCACAAGACCCACGACAGCAAGATTATTGCTTTCGGTTCCACCGGAAGTAAACACTATTTCATCTGCATGTGCGCCAAGGAGTTCCGCAATGGAACCTCGCGCACCCTCAAGTGCACGCTTCGCCTTCAACCCGTCTGCGTGGAGCGAACCGGCATTGCCGAACATCTCACTCCAATACGGTTCCATTGCGCGATACACCTCCGGTGCAAGCGGAGTTGCCGCTCCGTAGTCAAGATATACGCGTGTACCGTCGCCATCTGTGTTCATATTGCTTATCATAGCAATATGTGGTCTTTTTGCAAAAAACATCCGCGCGCGCTATACTCACGATGCACATTCGAGAATGTTCAAGAGAATACAATAGAAAATTGGTACTTAGAGTAGTGTTGAACGAAAGAAACACCACATTTTTGGCATGTCAACTCATCCCTCCACCCTTCATACCCATTCCCAAGTTTATGGCCGCATCCTCTCACACAGTAGTTCCCCGCCCACCTGTAGTAACCGTTATGGGTCATATCGACCACGGCAAGTCAACCTTGCTCGACTACATTCGTAAGACGCGCGTTACCGAAACCGAGGCTGGTGGCATTACTCAGCACCTCTCAGCCTATGAGGTCGTCCAGGAACACGAAGGAGCTGAACGACGTATTACTTTCCTCGATACCCCCGGCCACGAAGCAGTCCAGCACCTTCGTAGCCGCGGTTCGAGCGTCGCTGACCGTGCAATACTTGTGATTGCCGCTGACGATGGCGTGAAGCCACAGACGCTCGAGGCACTGAAGGCAATCATCACTGCCCACATACCCTACATCGTCGCATTCAGTAAAATTGACAAACCGAACGCAAATCTTGAAAAAGCAAAAAGCTCATGTCTTGAGAATGGTATTTACCTGGAAGGCCTTGGCGGAGACGTGCCGTACACCCCAGTGAGCTCTAAAACCGGCGAGGGTATCCACGTACTCCTTGACCTCCTCCTGCTTTCCGCCGACCTTGAGAACCTTACAGGGTCACCGGAAGCACCCGCCACGGGTCTTGTCATCGAGAGTAATTGCGACCCGAAGCGTGGTATCAGTGCTACGCTCGTCATTAAAAACGGCACCTTGCGGCAGGGCGAGTACGTCGTCGCGGGTCAAAGCTACGCCCCGTTGCGCATAGTGGAGGACTTTCGCGGGGTCAGAGTCAAAGAGGCATCATTCTCAAGCCCCGTAACAGTTGTGGGTTTTACCACCACTCCACCCGTTGGTGCTACGTTCACAGTAGCACCCACCAAGAAGGCCGCAGAAAAACTCGCACATGAACACGCGCTATTTCTGCGAGAACTTGAAAATGTGGATAGTGCACCGTCAGAAGAGGATTTAAGGTTCGGCGTACCCGTCGTGGTCAAAGCAGATGTTGTGGGTTCACTCGAAGCTATCCGGGCCGCAATTATGAAGTACGATACCGAGCACACACGTATCCACATCGTACGAGCAGGAGTTGGGTCACTCAGCGAAGCTGATGTGAAATCGGTTGGCACCGCAAAACACGCACTTATTGTCGGATTCAACATTGGTGTGGATGCCGCGGCAGAGGAACTCGCGCTACGCCTTGGCGTTTCCATCACACGGTTTCGCATTATTTACGAGCTTATTGATTGGCTCCCGGATGCGATACGCGAGCGAAGGCCGGCACGGAAAGTAGAGGAGGTCGGCGGAACCGCGCGGGTTGTTAAGTTTTTCAGTCGCACCAAAGACACCGCACTTGTGGGATGCCGTATGGTATCCGGTGCAATGGAACGAGGTGGCAACATACGCGTACTGCGTGATGAGCGAGAGGTTGGCCGTGGGGTAGTGACAACTATACAGCAGGCCCGTGCCACTCTTCCACGGATTGAACAAGGCGAGTTTGGAGCACAAATAGAAAGCGAGGCAAATCCCTCACCTGGCGACACCATTGAGCTTATCAACATAGTTGAAGTATAACCGGTATGCATACACACAACGATCGTTATAAAGAAGAGCTGCAAGAACTGGTCGCAACATTCATTTCACTCGAAAGCAATCGACAATCTCTCATCACCGTTACCGACCTGGAACTCACAGAAGAGGGGGCACGCGCGATACTACGCGTGAGTGTGTACCCGGAGGATCGAGAGGCAACGGCACTCGACTTTCTCAAACGCAAAAGGAGTGAGTGTCGCGAGTACTTAAAAGAGCATGGCGCACTCCACCGTATTCCCACACTCGACTTTGAGATTGACATGGGTGAGAAGGAGCGACGACGTATTGATGAGCTTCTCAAGTAGAGTATCAACTCATTTTCGTGTACACTCTCTAAAGTCCGCTAAGTAAAGGTGGCGTAACATGTTTTCGTCATGCCGCACCGAAATAATGGCCTGGTGGCGAAGTGGTAACGCTTCGGTCTGCAAAACCGACATGCGCGGGTTCGATTCCCGCCCAGGCCTCAGAGGAATGCAAAAACCAAACTTCAAAAATCACAATCGAGTTGCGATTTTTGAGTTTTGATGTTTGCATTTTGATATTGCCCATGCCCGGGTGGTGGAATTGGTATACACGCGAGACTTAAAATTTCGTGGCGCAAGCCATGCGGGTTCGACCCCCGCCCCGGGCACAACGAACGAGCACGGCGAGGAAGTTCAACATCGAATCTTCTCATAGGGCAACAGCGAACCTGGTGTAAAACCATCCATGCACTAACTGTTTTACAACAGCGGTCTTTCAGTTTACACTGCCTCTATTCCTCCCAAGAGTATTTGGGTTGGTCTTTAGTTTTGGAGTCACACGAATCCGCCCATAGCTCAGTTGGTAGAGCAGTCGCCTCTTAAGCGAACGGTCGAAGGTTCGAATCCTTCTGGGCGGACATGAGCTACGTAGGCCCCGATGCGCATGCATTGGGGCTGTACTGGTTCACCGTCGGGAGGATTCGAACCGAGTGCCGGCGAAGCTTGCTGAAGGACACGGCGCGAGTGGGGGTCGAGCGAGCGAGGTCGCAGTGAGCCCGAGCGTGTCGAGGGCGATACGAGACCCGCGAGAGTGACCGACCTTCTGGGCGGACTAAAGCAAAACAAAACTGCTTTACTTGTGGCCCGGGCCCGCAACTAACGCGTCATTCTCTTGTTCTTAGTAAGTGTCAGGGAAGCAGTCGGCTGCTCTCAACTTTGAACTGCACGGTAGTATAGGTACATATGTACACACACATCGA
>JAYRER010000035.1:0-14291 GCA_041908795.1 Minisyncoccota bacterium
ACTTCAGATGAGACGGAACGCTTCAAGGAGGAGTTCGTAGAAAACAAGTGCGCGTTCGCGTAAGAGCGAACCGCGGTACTTACCCCAAACATCGGCTATGAAGCGTTGGTACCAGACGTAGTCCGCGTGCGCTTAAAATTCCTCATACCCCTTCCCGTCATTTTTGGCTCTACTTCTGGACGCGAGCACTGTACGAGGCTCCAAGCGCTTGTCCTCGCCGAGGTCACGAAGCGCGCGCTTGACGGCGCGGAGTGAGTCGTCGCGGTCGAAAATACTGAAATGGCGCGGCAACCCCGCCGCTCCTGCGTGTGTGCGGAGTAGCTCTGCAGAAAACGCGTGAAATGTGGTAACGACGGGTGTGCGAACCCCGCCTACAAGAGAAAGTACACGTTCACGCATTTCTTTCGCCGCTTTATTGGTAAAGGTGACTGCGAGAATGCACTCAGCAGGCACACCAAGGTCAACGAGGTGTGCGATACGGTGGGTGATTACTCGCGTCTTCCCCGCCCCCGCCCCCGCGATGACCAGAACTGCCCCTGAGGTGGTGACAACCGCATTTTTTTGTGCTGTATTAAGCCCTTCGAGTCGTACCATACCTCTATCCTACCACGCAAGCCGAAAAAAACCCCGTTTTGAGCTACCTCTACGCGACATGGAGGGGGTCAAGGAGTAATCCACATGTAACACAGGCGTGTGTTGACCCCCAACAGTGGGACGGTACCATGAATAAGTTCAGATTGACTGTCCACCCTACGCCCTTATGGGCATGCCGCATGACCTCACGAATTTTTAGGCTTATCTATTCCTCGATTCACAACAACTCCAGGCCGCAGCGCCCCAGAAGGACGAACGGCATGGGAAAGAGCGGTCATTCATCCGGGAGAAAGAAATCCTCGTGGTTTGCTATATTTGTACTGCTTGTTGGGCTTGTCTCCACGGTAGTCGTCGCGTTGCCCGAGCGAACGACGGCAGGGAGGAGTCATGCCGAAGGGTACGAACCCATTGTTGACAATAGCCAAACCATTCCGTTACTTCGGGCAGCTAGTAATATTGACCCAAATCCATCCCGAGGCGGAGGTGATGTGCGAGTGGTCGACGGCGAGGCGCTTGTAGCGGATGCGGGCCCTTTTGGAGTGGGGCAGTACACGAAAGAAAAGCCTGCAAGTCCCGACCAAATTTCACTTTACCTTGTCGAGGAGGGAGACACCCTCTCACAGATTGCGGAGATGTTTGGTGTGTCCGTCAACACGGTACTCTGGGCAAACGACCTTTCTTCAGCAAAAAGTATTCGCCCAGGTATGACCCTGCTCATTCTTCCCATTAACGGGGTACAGCATGAGGTGCAAAAGGGAGAAACAGTTGCCTCGATTGCAAAAAAGTATGGCGGGGACGCCGACGAGATTATTCGGTACAACGGCCTTTCAGAAGGTGCGCTTAGGGTGGGATCAGTGGTGACGATTCCAGGAGGAGAAGAGCCGACTGTGGTGAAAACTCGGGCTGTCTCAAAGGGTGGCTCCAAAGGTGGGGCGACGTCAGGCGGCTCTTCAAGCGGCCTCATCCACCCCCTCCCCGGGAGTGTGAAGACGCAAGGTTTGCATGGGTACAACGGGCTCGACTTCGGAGCGCCCGCGGGCACGCCGATACGCGCGGCGGCTGGGGGAACAGTCATTGTATCGAAATCGGGTGGGTGGAACGGTGGATATGGAAACTACGTAGTGGTGAATCACCCGAACGGTACCCAGACGTTGTACGCACACCTTTCGAAAAACGCTGTCTGGCAGGGTCAGAGCGTGGTACAGGGGCAGATCATAGGCTATGTGGGCAACACCGGTCGCTCGACCGGCAACCACCTCCACTTCGAAGTTCGTGGCGCGAAGAACCCGTTTTAGAACTCTTCCGGTTGCAAAGCTTTCGATCGTACTCGATTAAGCATAAACTGCACCGCTTCGTTAGTGTTGATAGCAATTACCTCTATTTCAGGGTGGATGTTATTGAATACGCGGAATACTTCATCAACAAAGGCCTGCCCGACCGTGGGCACCTGATCAAAGTCGAGAATAATTGACCTGAATTTCTCCAAGCCGGCAAGTATACGTCTTGCCTGTGACCGGGAAATGAACACACCGCCCATGGTGTAGAGTTTCACCTTAATCTCCGTGCGGTCAAAGGCGTAGTCACTTGTCTTATTGATGTTGGTGTACTTCATAAACACCTCATTGAGATGTACTTGAGAGTTCTTTGGAATTACAAAACGCACCAAGGTTCCAGGAACCGGTTCATCTAGTGCAGTAACAAATACGTCCTTGATCGTGTTATCGATTCGCAGTTGGTAATCAAAACTAGTTAGTTCGAATAAGTCAACCACCTTACTTGTGAAAAAGATACCCTCTCCGGAATGTGACCTGGGCACTGTGGTTGTTTTACCTTTAAGTAGGTCTTGAATTGCTTCGAGTTCGTTTTGTAAGTCCCTGCATTGTTGTATATTCCGAAACACACCAATACCAAAATCACGCACGGTACAGTCTATTCTGTCATCAAGTTCATTGAGCCCCACTTCTATCTTTTCAGACATGGAGTGTTCGATAGCATTATTTACCATTTCCGAAAATGCATAGGTAAATATGCTATGCACGTGCTCCGGAAGCTTTTTTAGAACAGGTATCCGTTCCTCAAGCTCAGTGTGTACCACATGTTCCTCAAGATTATTATTTTTTAGGGTGAGTTTTGCGGTATTCGCCGAAAACAATCGGTACCTAGCTCCCCTCGTGGAACCTTGTTTTTCAACCAACCCCCTCTCCACCAAGCGTCGTAGGATTTGTGCCATGTACACACGGCTTACCTTCCGAGGCAGTTCTGCCAAAATTTCTTGACTGGATTGCCAACTCTTTGGATTGAGAATCGATAAAATTGTATTTTGAATATCAGGCATTGTACGTATATTGTAAACTACCTATAAAGTATTGTAAAGTAGTTGTAAATGAAAATCGAGATTATTGTAAACGGCCCTACCGAACTCACGCCCTCCTCGCGGCTTGCCGCGAGGTGCTATTTTACGCTCGGCACTGGGGCGGTTTTTGAGCTGTTGTCTGCCTCCGCCAACGCAACGCGTAGGTGCATCCCCGGCGGCTAGCCACAGTATCCGCGACTCGAAGTTGTGCGAGGATAGCTTCACACTCATGCACTTCACTCAAACAGGCCCCTAGGCCGATACGTGAGCGCTTCGAGAATGTGTGATTCGTCGATGCGCTCCTTTTCTTCAAGGTCGGCTATCGTGCGTGCGAGCTTTATCGTACGGTGGTATGAGCGCGGTGAGAGCTTGAGGTTTTTCGCCGCGAGGGTAAGCGTTTCCTCCGCTTTTCCCGTGAGCTTCGCACGGGTGTCTATGTCGCGCACACTCATTTCCGAGTTTGTTTTTGACTCGCTCTCGTACCGGATAGTCTGGAGCTCGCGCGCCCTCCGTACTCGTTCTCGCACCACAGGTGATTCTTTCGGCACCCCCTCCCTCCCCTTTAGTTTTTCATGCTCAATGTGGACAACCTCGATCCACATGTCGATACGATCGACAATCGGCCCGGATATCTTTTTCTTCAAACGCTCCCTGTCGAGCTCACTGATTCTCCCTTCCTCTCGCTCTCTGTTGGGGTTCATGGCGGCCACCAGTATGAAGTTGGCGGGAAACCGCGCGGTACCCTTCGCGCGGGAGACACTCACCACCCTGTCTTCGAGGGGTTCGCGCAAGGCATCGATACTGCGCCGGTCGAATTCGGGAAACTCGTCAAGGAAGAGCACCCCGCGGTGTGCGAGCGTCACCTCTCCGGGTCGCGGAATTGCGCCTCCCCCCACGAGCGCGATGTGGGAGGAGGTGTGGTGCGGCGCCCTAAACGGGGGCGACTCCACAATGGGACTCTGTAAGGTACCGGCGAGTGAGTGAATGGATGTCGCTTCGAGCGCTTCCGCGTGCGAGAGTGGTGGGAGGATGCTCCGGAGCGCTCGCGCGAGCATGGTTTTTCCCGTTCCCGGCGGGCCGTAGAGTACGATGTTGTGCCGTCCCGCTGCCGCTATTTCAAGCCCGCGCTTTGCGGTCTCTTGACTCCTCACGTAAGAGAAATCCGTACTCTCGTCCTCATACCCATTGAGCCGCGTTGCCTCTTGTGGTGTGAGCGTTCTTCCGGCCGCGTCCTGCGCGCCGACGTGCGACACCACATCCTGAAGTGTGTCGGCGCCATAGACCTCGATGCCCTGCACCAGCGCAGCCTCCTCGACATTTTTCATGGGTACGAAGAGTCTTTGAAATCCATGGTCGCGTGCAAAGCGTGCAATGGAGAGAACACCGCGAACCGGCCGTAGTGAGCCGTCAAGGCCTAGCTCGCCCACAAAAAGGGACCCCTCGGGGTCCATGGTAAGCTCTTCCGCCGCGATGAGGTATGAGAGCGCCATGGGGAGGTCGAAACTTGGACCTTCTTTTTTCAGGTCTGCGGGGGCGAGCGAAATGATAATCCGCGTATTCGAGTGCTTAGGGGAAGGAAACCCACTATTCTTGAGCGCCGCAGAGACACGCTCCCGACTCTCCTCCACCGCCTTGTCGGGTAGACCGACCACGTGGAATGCGTGGAGACCCTTCGAGAGGTCGGTTTCAACAGTGACCAACGACCCGTCGAGGAATACGGTCTGCGCGCTGTACACTTTTCCTATGCCCATGCTAGAGCGGGAGAGAAGACTCTTGTTCCCGATGTGCGATACACGTACGGGCGGCCGGATTGGCGTTCAGTCGCTCTTCTTCGATGGCCGTTTCGCACACCTCACAGATACCGTACGTTCCTTCCGCGAGTCGCGTCTGCGCATGAAGCACCAAGCGATACTGTGTTTCGAGCGAGTCGAGCACCGACTGATCGGTCTGTGTTTCCTCAACCCTATCTGCCGCTTCGTTTCTGTCCGCTTCCATGATGTCGAGGCCGATCGGTGAGAGTTCCCAGTCAGTAGCGTTTTCCTCGCTTGGCTTACCCAATGTAGCCATCTCACGTTCTAAACGGATACGCTCATCAAGGAGTCGTTCTGTATAGTGGTGCTTATCCATACATGTAAGTGTACCGCAGGATATTCAACACGCAACTGTGTCGTGCAATCTGCCGGCTGTTTCAGCACGTAGTCTATTGGGCGTTAACGATTCTCCGGTTTATTTCCACAAACACTGAGTCGCTTGGAGTGAGTATGAGGTGCTCTCTATCCACCAACGACCACAGAAACGCAACCGAACGATCGTCGGTATTCTCAAGTACCCGGGTTTCTTTGTTGGTAATAATTCTTCCTGTGTAGCGGTAGGTGGGCACTGCACGTGTTTGCCCAGAGAAGAGATTCGTACTCGTTCCTATACTGCTCTTTGTGGTTGTTGCGTTGCGAAGTGTCGACGTTGCGGTGGATGTTGCCTCGCGTACCGGCACTTGAGTGAGTGAGGTATCCGTGATCACCGCAATGTTCCCTATCGAGGAGTTAAGCAGTGGTCCTAGGTCGGAAACAAGCTTTGGTTCCCACTTAAGCATTGCGTCGAATGCTTTGTTGTAATCATTCACGGTGAACACAATGAATAGGTTATTGGAGCTTTCCTCAAAGACGCCAATCATGGGTGTACCAACGAGCGTTTGTGCTAACTCATTGGGAATTTTTGCCTCGAGTATGTTAAGCACTTCTTTCGAAGACACAACGGAAGGATACAATTCGCCGTCCTTCCCCATTAGTTGTGTAGTTAGTACCAGTTGGGTTACTCCCCCACTGCGTAGGTTTACTTGGTCTCGAGCAGTGACGAGATTGTCTATGAGTGTCGAACGATTTTTCCCAGTAATATCAATATTTTCCTGCTCATCGGGAGGAAAGTAGCCGGTTGCGGCATATTCCACCACAATGTCCAAGGGTGTTTCGCTTAAAACAAAAATGTAGAGGAGTACTCCGGTTGCAAGTGCGAAGAGTACACTACTCACACCAAGTAGGTAGTACAAGCGCGCACGTGATGTTGCTTCTTGAACGGACTCGTATCCCACCCGCGCTATTTCTTGCCGCTTCCTCTCCTCCTCTGCTATGGCACGTACGACGGAGACTTGGGGATCCGCCATCAAGCTTGTGACGTCAGTTGCAAATGTGCGTACTGTGGAGCGTACGGGCTGTGGTGTTGGAGTAGGTACTGGTTCGAGAGGTGTTGCTTCTTCATGAGCGGGTGTTTCAGTATCTTCACTCATTGATGGTAGGGAGGTGGGGGGCACAACAGTGTTTGTAGACGATATGAGGGCCGGGGCTTCAACTGTGGAAAGTGACGGTACGGTGGTGTGACGAACATTTGGCATAACCTCTACGGGAGAGATGGGTAGTGGAGCGCTTGGTCGCATATCGGGAGGTAGCTCTGGTAAGTGTGCTGCGGGCGCGGGTGCCTTGATACTCTCAAGAAGGACACGATGTCTCAGATCGGACAAATCCGTTCCGCGCGTAGTTGTGACGCTCGGAGGCTCAACTCGAATATGTGCTTGTTTTGGTACAGGTTCTGATGTGTGAGAAGCGGTTACAGCAGCTTGAGCAATGGTGTGATTTATTTTAGGTTGCGACTCAATATCTTGCTTTTCTTGCGAAGAAGGTGAGATGGTATTTGGTGTGTTTACTGGCACGGCTTCAACGAGGGGAGCAATGTGTGAGGGTGTGCGTGTTGGCGTCTCAACTTGTTCGTTCAAAGCGGTGGTGTGTCCCTTCCCGTTCGTGTCCGCGGTGTTTTCGTGAACAGGATCTTTAGCTGGTGCACGCACCTCACCATTCACCCCATGTAGAGCATTTGTCACAGATGTGTCATCAAGTGGTGTGCTGTACGGAGTCGATGGAATTACCAACACTTCATCTGGAGGAAAGGGTGAAGAAGTATTTCGAAGTTTTGAAAAAAGAGTGTTCGCGAGCTTCTTTTTATGAGCTACGACGGAACCCATAGTACTCACAGGGGCAACTCCTTGGTGAGCAATCTCAGACTCTGAAGTGGCTTCCTTTTCAGGAACTGTTTCTGCACCACTGTTTTTACTGAACCCTAACAAACCAAGTATATCCATGTAGTAATTATACTACAGAGATCTATTCATGAGGCACTATGCGGCGGGTGGGGTGCTGTGTATTCCTTTCTTTCTTGTTGCAAAATCGGGATCCGCTCGCTTAATGGAAAGGTTGAGTCGCCCCTTCTCGTCGATTTCTTTGACCGCAACTTTCACCACATCCCCCTCGTTGAGAAACTCACGCACATTCATAATACGGAACGGCGCAATTTCAGATACGTGCACGAGCCCCTCGGTATTCTTTCCCACGCGCACAAACGCGCCAAAGTCCATAATGCGCGACACGGGACCTTCCAAGACCTCACCCGGAATAAACTCATGGGTAAGTTCCTCAATCATTGCGAGCGCCTTTTCTGCTGTACCGTTCCTGCCGGTGACAAATATAGCGCCATCATCTTCAATCGTGATGTCGTCACAGCCTGATTCTTCCTTGATGCCGTTTATGGTTTTACCACCCGATCCGATCACGAGGCCTATTTGATCAACCTTTACGCGCATCGTAAGAATCTTTGGGGCAAGTGGTGAAATGTCTTTTCGCGGTGCCGGAATTTCCTTTTCAATGACATCGAGAATCACCTCACGCGCCTTCTTTGCGCCATTGAGAGCCTCCACCAGAATGGGGACGGTGACCCCCTCAAGTTTGATATCCATCTGTACCGCTGTCACTCCTGAGCGTGTGCCGGCAACCTTGAAATCCATGTGCCCGTGGTGGTCTTCGGGACCTTGAATATCTGTCAGTACCTTGTAGCCGTTCTTGGTTTGCATGAGACCCATCGCAATACCGGCAACCGGCGCTTTGATGGGAACTCCGCCGTCCATGAGCGCGAGCGTGGACGCGCACGCGGATGCCATCGAGGTGGAGCCGTTCGAAGCCATGCACTCGGAGACGAGGCGAATGGTGTAGGGAAACGCGTCCTTGGTCGGGAGCACGGCCGCGACCGCCTTTTCGGCGAGTGCGCCGTGGCCTATTGCGCGACGATTCATGCCGCCCATGCGTCCGGTTTCGCCCACCGAGTAGGGGGGGAAGTTGTAGTGGTGCATGAAACGCTTCTTTTCATCAGAGTGTTCAATGGTGTCCACAATAAGCGAGTCGCCTGGACCACCGAGCGTGAGCGCAGTGAACACATGCGTTCCTCCTCGGTAGAATATACCTGACCCGTGAAGCATGGGCGAGACACCGCCTGCTTGTGCGTAGAGCGGACGCACCTCATCAAATGCGCGACCGTCAGGTCGCCGGCCCTCTTCGACGGCACCTGTTTGCATACATGCGTCTAATTTCTCCTCAAACAACTTTTCTGCGCGTTTTATCGAGACTTCAGGAAGTGACTCCGTAACACGCTCTTTCCAAATATTTTGAAGCGCATTGATACTTTTATATCCGGGTTCGCTTGAAAAAACTGCGTCAGAAAGTGTCGGAGCGATGTGTTCTTGAAACAGCTCTTCAAGTGCGGGGAGTGCTTCAGGTGTCTGCACAGCACGCTTTTCTGCGCCGATTTCAGCGATAATGCCCTTCTGCCACGCTTCGAGCTCTTGATGGACCGCAACCGCCTTTTCAAACGCCTCTGCGAGCTCATCCTCGCTCGCCTCAAGCGCACCGACCTCTATCATGTTCATTTGACCTTCCTTGCCGCATGCGAGCACGTCGTAATGGTACTCGTCGTGCTCCCTCTCGAGGTAGGTGGGATTTACTATCATTTCTCCCGTTTTCTTTTTTCCGATACGCACTGCGGAAACGGGGCCACTCCAAGGTATGTCGGAAACACCAAGTGCGAGCGAAGCCGCAAGGACACCGAGCACATCGGGATCGTCTTCATCAATGGAGAGAATGGTGATGACTACTTGCACCTCATTGCGCATGTGGTGGTTGAAGAGGGGCCGAATAGTGCGGTCGACAACCCTGCCTGACAGAATTGCTTCTTCGCTTGGCCTCCCCTCGCGCCGCATGAAGCGGCTCCCGAGTATTTGTCCGGCCGCATAGTACCGTTCTTCGTAATCCACCGTGAGTGGGAAGTAATCGATGTCATTACGCTCCTTTGAGCTCATCACGGCGGTACCGAGCACTACCGTTTTGCCGAGTCGCAGGAGCACCGAACCATTTGCTTGCTCCGCGAGGTCACTAAACTCAGCGACGAGTTCCTTACCTCCTATTGTTGTCGTATATACTTTTTTCACCATACCATGTGGTAGTTATACGCAGGGTCGGAATGAAGATCTGAAGGAGCTAGTTCTGTCAGGCGAGCGATCTTGCGAGGCAAACCTTGCTTTTTTCAGTTCTCTATCCGCTCCCGCGCGGTTTCATTATTATGTTGTGGAGTGTAGCAGAGAAAATCAATTTCTCAAAAATCACGCCCCTCTATTTGTACAAATGTACCGAATAATGCTATATGTGCGCTAGGTGTATCAACAGCGAGGTGCAACATGACTCCATATGCGGCACAGCATATAGCGCAAGTAGATCAAACATTATTCAATGGAATACGCCGCGCAATAGAAGGAATGCCGGATCCAGAGCTTGGGTGTGATGAAAAAGGTGACCCTGTTGTGCTGTCTTGCCACATGCTTACCAGGGCAGTTGGTACCATATTTAGAGGTCTCAAGGTGTGTGATGGCCGCTACGTGAGCAGCTTCCAACATTCGTGGCTCGAGACGACGCGTGGAAACATCATGGACGTATATCCCGTGGCAACTATCGGGGGCCCACTCCTATTGGACGGCGACCCGCTTGCTCCTGCGAGGCGTATATACAAGGAGTGTATCCTAGACAGCATTCAAGACGAGGTATTCAAGAAACCATGGTTTCTAAACTCCTTACAATGTATAGTCAATGTCTTGCGTCAGAAAATTGAGTAGGAAAAACAATACGTGAAGAATATATCGACAATACAACTAACAGCGAAGGTGCACCTTCGCTGTTGCTGTCTTATTACACACAAAACTATTGTAGCGTACCTAAGCGAGCCGTTTCGCGGTGCCCCAAGATTTCGAACGAGACCTTGCTGACGCCTTAAGGGTGTAGTGCTCTGAGTTTTCGTCCATGTCCAAAAACTCATCGGCGGCCTCTTTGAGACGTGCAGAGCTGGAACGTCCAAATGAGATGACCTCCACCTGACAGCCACCTGTCGTTTTCAAATACTCCACGAGTGGCACAAAATCTCCATCTCCTGTTGCGAGCACCACCGCGTCGAGCTTCGGAGCCATTTTTATTGCATCAATCGCCATCCCGACGTCCCAATCCGCCTTCTTTGCCCCCCCATAGAATATTTGGAGGTCCTTTGTTTTCGCTTCGATACCGATTTTTGCAAGTGCTTCAAAAAACCCTTGCTCTTCCCCACTCTCGGTTGTCACGACGTATGCTATAGCACGTACAAGAGTGCGGTCTGCAACTGCTTCCTTGAGCACATTTGCAAAGTTTACTTTTGCTTGATAAAGATTTTTTGCACTGTGATAAAGATTCTGTGTGTCGACAAAAACCCCAACCCTCTGACCTTTGTGTTTTACTACTGCCATAAAAAATCTCTACTATTAAAACCAACCTCTCAAGCTCCCCACGGCAAGCTGTGTGGCGCGTTTGTTCATTAAATACGTGCAACGCGTTTCGACTTTGCGTCACTCAATCACGTACCATGCTACCATGGAACGTCACTTAAACCGATTTACTTCTTCAGCTCCAACTTCTTAATGAGCGCATTATAAGAGCGCTTGTTCTTTTTTTCGAGATACTTCAAGTGTGTTCGGCGATCTGCAACCATGCCGAGTAGACCACGTCTCGAGTGCACATCACTCGGATGTTTTTTGAGGTGCGCCGCTAGCTCATTAATTTGCTTGGTGAGGAGCCCCACCTGCACTTCTGGTGAGCCAGTATCCGTATCGTGGCGAGCTGTGGTCTTTATGACGTTTTCTTTCCTTCGCTTTGTAAGCATGGTTCGATTCTAGCATGTATTGACAGAGATTGCAAGTCATCCTGTAGTAGTTCTTGCTATGGTCTACAGCTAAGTATTTCTAATGTAATTAAAAAAGTTTAAGGGTTCGGTGTGGAGACCGAACCCTAATCATATTTTTATGAGTGGCGCAGGACTTAGATTTAAAATAATCATAGCAAACGAAGAACAGTTGTCAACCCTAGACTAATTGACTTAAACTTCGATATGTTGTATAAACAGTATGCCCGCACGGGCGACTTTTTCGGTTGCCCGCAACGTGGGCGCAGGAAAAGGAAAGGAGCTAGCAATGCGGGTAAAAATTCTAGCCGCGATTGTTCTTATGTGCACTTCCGTGGAGGGTTGTGTCACATACACAGTCGAACCACCTACCCCTGTGGGTACACACTTCGTACCCTGGTCTGCACCTGCAGATAACAACCAGAAGACATTCGAAGTCTGAGGTAGAGTAGAGGGGCGCCGTCGGCATTGCCGACGGCGTTTTTTTTCTAGCAGTACATTCGAAATTGTGCGACACTGGTATACATGGTGTCACGTGTACACGGTGAGCTTTATAAAAAAAAGCGTGAATTTCTAGAGTATCTGGAAATAGAACGAGGTAGAAGCGTCAAGACAATTGAGAATTATGACCGCTACCTCACGCGCTTTTTAGAGCACACGAAAGTTCAAAATCCCAAGGACATCACGGAAGAAATGATCCGAGAGTTTCGCTTGTGGCTCAATCGCCAAGCGGCGCACCGTGATACGCGACGAAACAGCGATACGTTAAAGAAAAAGACCCAGAACTACTACCTCATTGCGCTTCGTGCGTTTCTTAAGTTTCTGCGCAGGCGCGGGGTTGGTTCACTTGAGCCGGAGCGCATCGAGCTTGCAAAGGTGGGTGACCGCTCTCTTGAGTTGCTTGCCGCAAATGAGCTTGAACGTTTACTCGCCGCCCCCAAAGGAGGCAATTTGAAGGAATTACGCGATCGTGCACTCCTCATGCTGCTTTTCTCGACGGGATTGCGTGTTTCTGAGCTCTGTGCGCTAGATAGTGATATTGACCTCACGCGCGACACGCTCTCTGTTCGAGGAAAGGGTGAAAAAGTGAGAGTCGTTTTCCTTTCCGATGAGGCGCGCGAGGCGGTGCACGCGTATTTGAAGGCGAGAAAGGATTTTGATACTGCGCTTTTTATAACAATCGGCCCGCGCGCTAAAGATGATGGCATAAATCGACTTACTCCTCGCTCCATCCAACGAATGGTAAAGTGCTACGCTGTAAAAGCAGGCGTTACAAGTAAAGTGACGCCGCATGTGTTACGGCATGCGTTCGCGACAGATTTGCTTGAAAACGGAGCAGATTTGAGGTCGGTCCAAGCTCTCCTAGGTCATGCAAGTATCGCCACGACTCAGGTGTATACTCACGTCACTGATGCCCATCTACGTGACGTCCACAAGAAATTTCATCACAAGCGTGCAAAGTAAGTGTATAGTCATTCCATGCGTATTGTTTCTTGGAATGTGAACGGACTTCGTGCGGTACATAAAAAGGAGAATTTTGCGGATGTCTTTGCTCTAAATCCGGACATACTCCTTCTACAGGAAACCAAAGCCACCGTAGAACAGTTGAGTCCTGAACTGCTTCACGTTCCAGGGTTTACGTCATACTTTTGTGCTCCCACCGAACGAAAGGGATATAGCGGTGTGGGTCTCTACACCAAGCGTGAACCAATCAAGGTTGAATACTCCATTGGAGGACCAGGGCACCTCAACAACGAAGGAAGAGTCATAGTGGCCCATTTCTCTGATTTCATTCTTTTGAATGTGTACTTTCCAAACGGTGGCCAAGGTCCCCACAGGCTCGCGTATAAACTCGAGTTCTATGATACTTTTCTTACCTATATAGAGCACCTGCGAACGGTACAACCGAACATTATTTTTGCAGGAGATGTCAACACTGCACACAATGAAATAGACCTTGCGCGACCCAAGGAAAACGAGAAGAACACAGGATTTTTGCCAGAAGAGCGAGCGTGGCTCGATGCGGTCACCATGGCTGGCTACATAGACACGTATCGTCAACTGCATCCCGAAACCCGCGACGCATATACCTACTGGGACATGAAAACGAGAGCGCGGGATCGCAACGTTGGTTGGCGCATTGACTACTTTTTTGTGTCCCCTGCCCTCGCACCACAACTCTCAAGTGCCGACATTCATTCACATATTAATGGCTCAGACCACTGCCCAATAAGCATCGACCTCTTTTAAAGGACAGTTATCCACAGAGGGATGCTATCTGTCCTTTACATGTCTTTTATTGTTGCTACACTCTACATCAGACCAGCGTGATGGTGAATCCAAGGAAATAGCGCGGTGCTCTCTCTGTGTGAAGCGTCGCATGAAGAAAGCACCGTGCTATCTCCAAGGACTGTTCTTTAGAGAAAGTGGTTCTTTGAGAAGCAAGAAACATAAGGATTCAAAGTCAAGTGTAGATGTCTTCAAACTACTGTATAAATAAAAAAAGACACACTCACCAAGACAGAAAAACCAAAAAGTGAAATGCTTCAAACAATAAAATAAGGAAAGCCCCTTCCAGCACAAGGCCGCCTGCGCGATACATGGAGACTCCAACCAAAACATCGCCTTATGACAGATCGCAACGTGTGCTCAAGAGATTGAGCCAACATTACGATCTGCCATAAGTAAAGCAGGCGGCTTATTATTATCTGCTATTTCACAGTTTTACTCCTAAGAACTCAAAAGACATCTACAGAGCAGTGTTATTCCTGCAATGAACGTGCCTTTGCGGATTCCTCGGCACCAGCTCACGGTCCCCCGCTTGCGGTTAACCGAAAAAGGTCTTCTTTAAGAAACGTAATGCTTCTTTCTTAAGTCTGCAATTTCTTCCTGTTCCTTTTCAAGTTGCACCTCCTTCCCATGTTTCCCAATACGCTCAAGATCTTCACGTGAAAGACATGAAAGCTCCACTGCTCTACGCGCAAGATATTCATCTGTGTTGAGCGATGGATCATCAAGCACCTCCTCAAGCAATGCGTGCAAAATATAGCCAATACGAGGTCCCGGCGTTTCATGTGTAACGTCAATGACTTTGTTGCCGTCAATTTTGAGCATTCCAACTGAAATTGGGTCACGCAGTGCCTCCTCAACCATGCTGGTGTATTTGCGTAAGCGAAAAGGCTGTTCCTTGGGCCTACCGCTTCCTATTCTGTCGCACACTCTTACATTGAGAAGGTGCCAAATATTCTCAACCCCAACATTTGCGATCATCCGACGGACG
>JAYRER010000036.1:0-34743 GCA_041908795.1 Minisyncoccota bacterium
CAGACGCAACACACGAAGCACAGTTCTTCCAGCTTGAAGGACTCTTCATCGATCGCGGAGTCTCTCTCGCAGACTTGAAGGGCACCCTTGAACACTTCTTCACAAAATTTTACGAACGCGACATCACGGTGCGATTTCGGCCCGGCTACTTTCCGTTCGTTGAACCCGGTGTGGAAGTGGACATGCTGTTTCGCAAGAAAGACGGAACCGAACGTTGGGTTGAGATTATGGGTGCGGGCATGGTGCACCCTCATGTACTTGAAGCAGGTGGTATAGACTCTCAAGAGTACTCCGGTTTTGCTTTCGGTGTCGGACTTGAGCGTCTCATCGCGATTGCGGCTGAGGTGGACGATGTACGTCACTTCCACACGGGCGATCTTCGTTTCGTGCATCAATTTTCCTAATCAACATGAAAGTATCCCGCACATGGCTCCAAACGTACTTCGAGCAACCGCTCCCGCCGGCGGATGAAGTGGCGCGACTCCTCACATTCCACGCATTTGAGGTGGAAGGAGTGGAACGCGTGGGTGACGATGCGGTGATAGATATCGATGTGCTCGCAAACCGCTCGAGCGACTGTCTCTCGCATCGCGGCATCGCACGCGAACTCTCCACCCTCCTTGGTATACCAATGAAGTACGATCCGCTTAGGGAACCGATTCCCGCCATTCCTCCTCTCAAGGATCTATTCGTGGAGGTTGATGATAAAACTTTGTGCCCTCGGTACATGGCGGTGGTACTTCGCGGAGTACACGTACAACAGTCACCGCAGTGGCTTGTAGAAAGGCTCACCACCCTTGGACACAGGAGCATTAACAATGTGGTGGACGCAACCAATGTGGTAATGCTCGCACTCGGTCAACCGCTCCATGCGTTCGACCTTGACAAACTTACAATGGACACCGAGGGAATGAGGGGAATACGCGTACGCAGCGCCACGTCGGGAGAACCCATCACGGTACTTTCCGGCGAAACGTACACACTCAATGAAGAACGACTCCTTGTTTCGGATAGTGTATCGGGAACACCACTCGCACTTGCTGGTGTGAAAGGTGGTAAAGAAGCGGAGGTTACAGAGCACACGACAGATATTGTACTCGAGTCCGCAAACTTTGAGCATGTCGCGGTTCGTAAAACTTCGCAGACGCTCAAGCTTGCGACAGAAGCCTCCGTACGCTTCCAAAATGAACCTTCGCCACTTCTCGTGCCCATTGCGATGCGCGACGTTGTGAAACTTATACTGGAGGTTGCCGGTGGGAGCGTGGTAGGTGGGTGTGATGTCTCAGACGAGGTGGCAATGCTAGAGCCGGTCACATGCACGCTCGATGAAATGTCTGCGCTGCTTGGAACAAAAGTCACACGGGATGAGGTGGAACGTACGCTCGTGCGACTCGAGGCGGATTTCTCATTCCAAGGAGAACGCGTGACGGTAACACCGCCTTGGGAGAGAACGGATCTCACGAGTCCCCAGGATCTCATTGAAGAGATTGGGCGTATACAGGGGTATGAAAACCTCCCTTCAAGAGTCCCCACTCCGGGAACAATGCCGAATATAAACTCACGTTTCCACTTTACGGAAAAACTGCGCCATCTGCTTCACGAACTTGGCTACAGCGAGGTGTACACGTACACCCTGCACAACAAAGGCGAAGTGGAGCTTGAAAACCCACTTGCGTCCGATAAATCATTTTTACGGAATACCCTTCGTGATGGACTAGTGGAAGCACTCGACCGAAACGTGCGTAATGCGCCACTTTTGGGACTCGACTCGGTGAAGCTTTTTGAACTCGGCCATGTATTCTCTACACAGCAGGAGATTCTCACACTCGCGCTCGGTGTCCGCGCTCACACTCCAAAGCACCAAAAGGCAACTCTCGCACAGCTCGAACAAGATATTGCAACGCTCAACTCGCTCTACCACCTGGGAGCTTCGCTTCCAGGTGGAGAGGAGGTGGTGGAAGTGTCACTCGAACAGGCACTCTTGCGCTACGACGCACCCATCACGTACGACCCCCCGCTCCCGTGGAATGTGCACGCACGATTCACCACATGGAGCACATTCCCGTTTGCACTCCGCGACATCGCCCTCTGGGTGCCCCATGAACTTCCCGTGGAAGAAATTACCGCGGTCATTGTGGCGACCGCGAGCGACATGCTCGTCCGTCATGATCTCTTCGATGAATTTTCAAAGGGAGAGCAGAAAAGTTACGCATTCCATTTAGTGTTTCAGGCAACGGATCGTACGCTCACCGATGAAGAAGTGTCAGCGGAAATGTCTGCTATTGAAGCCACATGCAGCGCACGAGGGTGGACGATTCGATAGCGAAAAAAGTGCCGCACCCCTTGTAAGAGTGCGGCGAGTCGTGCCCGGGTGGGCAACCTATGCGGCGCGTCTGGCCAAGATGCGATCGAGCCGCGCAACTGCGCTCACAAGTGGTGCCATCCAGAGGGTCAACAAAAAACCCAATGTAACGGCGCCATATGCAACCCTCGCATCAACCAGGCTCGGCTGGCGCAAAGTTACGTTGACCACAAAGCATTCTTCTTCTTCGTCCCAACGTACCTTTCCTAACTTCTCCATCGCCATTTTCATGGCAATGTTGCTGCCTTGGGTCCGAACCTCAAGGTCGGTCCCAGCAAAACGTTCTTTGAGCCAATTGACCGCCTCTTCCGCTAAGCCGGTCACTAAGCCCAGCCTTCGAAACTCCGGGGCCGTTACAAACCCCGCATCAACCATGTTTGTCTTGCTGAGTATCGGATCTTTACCGATCCCCTTCACTCGAACAAGGTCTCGTGCAAGCCAACAAGCTGAAGCAATGGTTCCCTCGTCGGTTACCGCAAGAAGGACCGCGAAGTAGCTTGGCTTCAACTTTTCTTCCGCATCTCGAACGCTCGTCATGCAGAAGTACCGATTCCGTATGTCATCGTTCTTTTTTAAAGAACGAGACACGAAATCCAAAAGCTCGGGCCACTGCCCGGGGCAAACGCACGTACGCTTACCCAAGCAACACTCCACTATCGTGAAGCGTTTGTCTTCTCTTTTTATTGTTTTTCGGACTTTACCTCCCTGGGTACAGCTTGAAGTTGTCTTCATGACCCTCTCCTTACTGCCACAGGAATATCTTTTTTAATTATACCATTTAGCTGTTAACGCGTCAACTTTCAGCAATTGGGGAAAACTGACGCAGGTGGTATACTGTGCTTACACGTAACAATTTACCTATCTATGGCGGCAGAGAAAGAGCAGGGATACAGCGCGGATAGCATCACCGTTCTCGAGGGGCTTGAGCCGGTACGCAAGCGACCGGGGATGTACATTGGCACCACCGGCCCCGAGGGACTCCACCACCTCATTTGGGAGGTGTTTGACAACAGTCGCGACGAGGCTATGGGTGGCTTTTGTAACGACATTGAGGTGGCGCTCCTCCCGCACAATCGCGTTCGCGTCGTCGACAATGGCCGCGGCATTCCTGTAGATATCCATAAGCAGACAAAAGTTTCCGCACTTGAAACCATCATGACCACCCTGCACGCGGGAGGCAAGTTCGGGGGAGAGGGCTACAAGGTTTCCGGCGGTCTCCACGGTGTAGGTGTCTCTGTGGTCAACGCACTCTCATGTTATGCGAAAGCCGAGGTGCACCGCGACGGAGGGCTCCACGAGCAAGAGTACGCACGGGGAAAGCGCAAGGCGGCAGTGAAGAAAGTCGGAGCGAGCAAGTTGCGTGGTACCATCATCACCTTCGAGCCGGACACTGAAATCTTCAAGGAAATCAAGTTTGATTGGAACAAAATCGTGCACCACCTTCGCCAACAGGCATACCTTGTGAAAGGGCTACGAGTTTCCGTGCTCGATCTGCGCGCGGTGGATGAGAACGTTCTCGCGAAGGGCCTCAAAGACGCCATGTACGTGAGAGAACTGCGACTGAGTGCACCCTCAATGACCTTTTATTTTGAAGGGGGACTTCGTTCACTCATCACGTTCTACAACCAGCATCAAACGCCACTCCATAAAAACATTTTTTACGCAGAGCGCACAGATGTTGCTGACGGGGTGCTCTCGGTTGAGGTTGCACTCCAGTACGTAGATGACATCAGTGCACGCATTACCTCGTTTGCCAACAACATTGTGAATCCCGAAGGCGGCACTCACCTCACGGGCTTCAAAACAGCGCTCACTAGGACACTGAACACATTTGGCCGCAAGAGCGGCATATTGAAAGAGAGTGAAGAAAACCTCAGTGGTGACGATGTCCTTGAAGGTTTGACCGCGGTCATCTCAGTGAAGCTCCCGAGCGATAAGATACAGTTTGAGGGACAAACAAAAGCGAAGCTTGGCTCTGTAGAGGCTCAAAGCGCCGTGCAAACCGTGGTCAACGAGGCCCTAGCCGCATTCCTTGAAGAGAACCCGGAAGATGCAAAAATGATCATCAACAAGAGCATCCTTGCGCTCAAGGCACGCAAAGCGGCGAAAGCGGCGAAAGATTCCGTGTTACGTAAAGGTGCCCTTGATGGACTCACGCTCCCGGGAAAACTCGCGGACTGTCAGACGCGCAAGGCGGAGGAGGGTGAGCTTTTTCTCGTCGAGGGTGACTCCGCAGGCGGTTCGGCAAAAATGGGCCGAGATAGGCGTACTCAAGCAATACTTCCGCTTCGTGGAAAAATCCTAAATGTTGAACGAGCGCGACTTGATAAAATGCTTGCGAGTAATGAAATCCGCGCGCTCGTAGTGGCACTCGGTACTGCAATTGGGGATGTATTTGACCTCTCGCGGCTTCGCTACCACAAAATTGTTATTGCAACTGACGCTGATGTTGATGGTGCGCACATCCGTACTCTCCTTTTGACCCTTTTCTTCCGGCATTTTGTCTCAGTGATTGAGGGTGGTTTCCTCTACATCGCACAGCCGCCGCTCTATAAGATTTCCCGTGGCAAAGATATTCGGTATGCCTACACCGACGACGAAAAAGTGAAGACGCTCCGCTCCATGGGTATCAACGAAGAGTTCGAGCAGGAAAGTATGGAGCGGTCAGAGGAAACGAGCGAAGATGCATCCGAGGAGGCGCAGGGTGGGGAAGCAAAGAAAACTGCCAAAGCAACAATCCAACGCTACAAGGGATTGGGTGAGATGAATCCGGAGGAACTTTGGGAGACCACCATGAACCCGCAGAACCGCGTCTTGAAACAAGTGACGATTGAGGATGCGCAAGAAGCGCACCAAGTGTTCGACACCCTCATGGGCACCGATGTCTCGGCACGCAAGAGTTTCATACAGAGTAACGCCCGCCTTGCGGAACTCGACATCTAATCTAAGTGGGCACTCGAACGTGCTACTTGTCCCCAATAGTTATTATTTTCGTCGAACGATTGTTGTTTTTGTTGTCTGCCATTGCGCTGGGAACTAGCGTAATGGTGATTGCGCCGTTTTTTGCTTTTCGCACTTCGTCAAAACTCAATGTAAACTCGATGCGATCCCCGGGATTAAGTGACGCTTGCAAGGGGGAAGTATACTTGTAATCGGCATCACCTTCAATGGGGAGATTGGCGACAAACCCCCATGGCCCCGATGCGGTCCCACCCACATTACTCACCGTGAAGCGAACCGCGGCAGCTGCGGTATTTGGGATCGTGGAACGTGTGACAAATGATGATGTTTTAGGTGGTGAGAGCAGGACGCCGGTGCCAGTGATAGACACGCTGAGGTCTTGAGGCCCGACAACCTTTGGTCTAGGTGGAAACGAAGCAACCGGGAGTGGTTGTGTGGGCGACTTGGGCGTAGGGGAAGCTGCGCTCGGCATCTTCGGTGCTGAAGCAACGGGAGTTCCTTCCACATCGGGTTCGACATTTGTCATGTCGTTACGCGTCGTGGTACCAAAAAGAACATCTCTTGATACCGCTACAGCAGTATTTTCTATCGTTACCACAGTACGATCGCTGACAGGTCGCTCTGACCCTCTTGTGGTAATGGTGAGTGGCACATCCACATACCTTGTTTCATTGCTCGAACTTATTAGTACGAGCGCATCAGTCGTAGAAGGGAGTTCAAACGAAATTCCACAAGGCACTTTGTTCCAGACACCTTGACTTTTCACTTCGAACGAAACGCCTGGTCTACAGTCGTAGCTGAAATCGTACCCAAGTACTCCATCGCTCGGGTTTGCGTGTGTAAATGGAAGAATAATTTCTCGATTCACGAAGAAGGCTTTCTGATCCAGTGTGAACGTGATGGTTTCTTGCTGTGCACCATTAAAAATGGATTCAACCGATACCACACCACCAGTGAGAGTACCGCGCACAGCAGGGAGCATGCCCCCCAGTTTTAACGTCCCCCATGCTATGAATGTGAGCAACGCCACGAGCCCTATGAGGGCAAGAGCTTTCATGAGAATTTGCGCTATACGTTCTCCCCTTTCTCGTTCTTGTGTGGTGGTGTTCATAGTGAGTATTTTATAAAACAATAATTCTGGCCTACTTCTTATGTTTACCATGTGACACGTACTTTGTCAATGGTAATGTATTGACAATAATATCTTTCCATGCTATTAGTTTTATGCTATGGCAAATACCACTACCTACACTCCTTCCGAAGTCACGATACTCCCCGACACTGTTCACACGGTTTTTTCGTCAATACAAAGTGAAGTTAATCGCATTTTGGACAACGCACAAGGTTTTCTTGATAGCGAGCGTGAGGTGAAAGAAGATCTGTTTGATCTAGACAGAGATGATTTCGGTCCTGCATCCAATCATATATATAGTGGTTCCGATGATATCGTACGTATTTACCCAAGCACGCTTGTTTCTAAAGAGCGAGAGCCCGTACTCACACCACTCATAGCGAGCTGTGGAGTAATGATGCTTGAACTTACTCGCTACCTAACTCACAGCATTGAGTACATGACGTTGAAGGTGCGTAGGTGGAATGAAGTTCTACGTACTCGACTTTCGCAAAAAATGCACGTGACTACGTATGAAACGTACGATACTGCAGAGAATAGCGAGTACGCTATGGTCGTTGCTTCATATGCCCCCTATGACATACGTCTCGACAGTATGCGTAAAAACGAAGCCGCTCACTCCACCCACCCAGCGTCACCTGTGTTTCGTGATACCACACCACCAAACCTTCCTACGGCCTACGCCGACTTCTTCGAACCCGAAATGGAACAAAGCGAAATCATCGAGCCACATTTTTCAGAAGAAGACCCGACACAGAAGCGTGTACCCCTCCACGCTGACTCGAATCCAAAGCGAACCAGATGTATGCATGTAGTGGTGTGTACAATCGAAAGTATGTACAAAAAGTTACTGCACTAGAATAGTGTTGCGCATTTTTTTATTTATGGTATAATTCAAATTATGGAAGCAAAACATCAGCACCGTGCGTATATTCAAAGCCCTGCACGTCTCCTCAGTGGAGGACTCGTGGTATCACGTGTGGTATCCACACTCTGTGTTTTCGCAATTTTAAGTGCAACGCTTATTGCGCTTGATTTTGTGCCCGAACCCGCAAAAACCGTGTCCGCAACAGCTACTACCCAATTCCCCATCTCTCTTGAAGAGCTTGAGAGTATGGAAGACACAACACCGGTACGCATACTAATTGACAAAGTGGACATAGAAGCCGCACTCATCACGCCAGCGAGTACGGATCTCGCAGTGCTTGATCGTGCTCTTCTCTCCGGAGCGGTCGTATATCCTGACAGTGCACCATTAGGCAAAATAGGTAATATCCTCATATTCGGCCACTCGAGCTACTTGCCGGTGGTGAAAAATAAAGCGTACCAAACATTTAACGAACTAGGTGCACTTGCACCAGGTGACGTTTTTGTGGTTGAATCGGTGACCCACGCATATGAATACCGCGTGAAAGCAGTGAAAAAGGCGAAGGCGGAAGATACACCGGTAGTCTTTGACACTACAAGGTCAATGCTCACATTGGTCACGTGTAATACGTTTGGTGACAAAAATGATAGACATATAGTCGAGGCGGATTTTGTACAAAAATATCCTCTTCCAAACAGTTTGACGGGATTGTAATTACATTATCCATTGCACACTACCATGACCACACTATATAAACTTCCCATCACAGTACGCACCCTTGGCATCGCACTACTCCTTGCGAGTGGTGTGATAGGCGGTCTCTTTACACTTGAAGGGGCGTTGGGGGAACGTGATGCTGCCGCATGTTGGTCATGGAAGGGATGCGGAGAAACAGTTCCTTACTGCACACTTAAAGCGAGCACCGACTCTATACTGCAAGGTCAGTCAACAACGCTCACGTGGAGTACGGGTGGCGGGGTGGATTCCGTCGAGTTTATTGGTTTTCCTGATGCCTCATACCCTGCAAACGGTACGCTTACCGTGGTACCTACCGACTCGCACACATATCGTATTGTTGCCAAATCGAGTGCACGCAACAGTACCGCAGTCTGCCAAGTAACCGTGTCGGTCGGCGAAGCATGCCTCCCCGGCACCTGCAGCATGAGGGTTACCCCCACTACAATTGTTGCCGGAGAGGAAGCGACCCTCACATGGGAAACCACCAATGTTGAGTCAGGGTCAATCAACCAAGGTGTAGGCGACGTCCCGCAGTCCGGCTCCGTGAAGTTAAAACCTAACGAAACCACCACCTACACGGGAACATTTCTAGACACTTCAGGTGCTACCCTCAGTTGTACGGCTACACTTACCGTCACGCCTCCATCCGTACCTGACCCAACATGTTCAATGGGTGCACTGCCTTCTGAAATTAAGCGCGGTGAGCAAGCAACGCTATATTGGGAGAGCTCCTCGGTTGAGAGCGCGAGTGTTGATCAAGGAATAGGTACGATTAGTACGAGTGGTACTCGCTTAGTGAGTCCTGCCACCACTACCACCTACACCGGTACTTTTATAGGTAAGAATGGAATGACAAAGGTATGTAGCGCAACAATTCTTGTACGTGATCCGGAACCTCCCGTGCCGGCATGTTCCCTCACGGCATCACCTGAAAGTATTGTGCGTGGTTCTTCGTCCACGCTCACATGGAGCGCAACTGATGTAACCGGAGGTGGTACACTCACGTCCGTTGGTGCCATTGGCATCTCGGGATCCGCGAGCGTTATGCCAACAGATACCACCACATACGTCGCTTCTTTCACAGGAAAAAATGGCGCCCCGATAAGCTGCGAGCGTACCGTCACGGTAACAGTTCCCACACCACCCACACCTGTCTGCAGCATCAGTGTCAATCCAAGTTCTGTGACGAAGGGGACATCAGCCCTACTTTCATGGACAAGTACACACGCCACCTCCGGTTCCATTTCCGCGGGGGTGGGCACAGTATCCCCTAACGGCACCGCAACCGTAACTCCGGAGTCAACCACCACGTATACCGGTACTTTTGTTGGTGAGGGAGGTAGTGCAACCTGTAGTGCGACACTCTCCGTAGTGCCACCGAGCGAAGAGCCACTTCCTACTTGCGCGATGAGCGTGACTCCAGCTTCGGTTGCAAGCGGCGGTTCCGCAACCCTCGCATGGTCAAGCACGAACGCAACCGGAGCATCCATATCTCAAGGTATTGGGACCGTAGCAACATCCGGTGCTACAACCGTTAGCACCACCGAACCAAAGACATACGTGGGCACATTCACACGTGGTTCACAATCAGTAACGTGCAGTGCCACACTCTCCGTAGTGTCCGATAACGGAGGGGGGGGTGGCGGGGGACCGTGTCTCAATTGTGGTACCAAAAAAACGGTACGTAAAGTAGAAGAAAAGAAACCGTCGCCCACCATCGTACTTGCAAAGAAGGTCACCACGGGATTGAGCTCCATCACCCTTGACCAGGTACCGTACACAGGCTTTACCGCAGGACCTTTCACCACATTGTTTTTTTGGATCGGTGTGCTGGCGGTGAGTGCGCTCGTCGCCTACCTTATAACATTGTTTACCCCTGTAACACGATTGCGTCGCGTGCTGGCACATATGTCACATGAAGGCACGCATATGTCGCGTAATGTCGATCAACTGAAATTTTCTCCAACCGAAATATCACCGGTACAATCTCGTGATGAAAACCACTCATACTACTCATATACTGAGATGCAAACAGTGGAGACCAACGCGGTTGAAACCATTGCGCAAGCCGATAATATACTTCTCTCACCCGAAGCAAACCGCATGCTCCAATCTCAAATGGAACGTAGCGAGGAGGGTGCCACATTCCTTCGTAGAGTACTCGATCGTGCGAAGGCTACCTACAGCCGTGAGGATGGGTGGATTCTACTCTCGAAAGACCGAGTGAATGAGCTTCTCGGTATCCCACCTATGGAGAGGAGAGAAGAGCCCAAACACGCCCTCCCGCATAATTCTTCGCTGCACGATGTGACATTCAAGAATGTACGTAGCCTTGCGGCAAATCGTACCCCTCTTCGAACACCTCAGCAAACTCCTGCGCATACAGAAACGCAGCATCAGATAGTGCCAAGCACTGTTGCTCGAGACCAACAGAATGGCGAAGGACAACAAACTACACGCCCACAACTCTCCGGGCAAGAACATATGCCTATCGATCCATCACAAATGCTTGCCCATGCGCTTGTGTTGGGACAAGAAAATCAAGCATACGCATTTGTACGCGAGCGCGTCCAAGAACAAACTCTTCAACGATCAATTGTTGTAACATTGGAGGCATTTGACAATGTATACAAGCATCGTTTAGAGGGGAACCACAATCCTGATACCGAGCTCGTGCGACTCACTGAATCATGGAACACTACCGATTTCGAGAAGATTCTTGGTTACCTTGTAGAGTGTGTTGATCACAGTTACGAAAACAGCATGGTGGGAGTGAAAGTTGGGCTTGTGAAAGTTTTTTCCTATCTTGCTTCAAAAAGTAGGTAGCAAAAAATATACTGTAAATGTACAGTACAGAAATACCCCCGCGGAAGCGACGATTGCACAATAGGTGCTATCATCGCTTACACGCGGAGGTCTTCGAGGGTGCCGAACTTGTCACGCTCCGACCGGTAACCAAGTTGCATGGTTTCTGAGCACATACAACTTACGATCTACAGGCGCGCCAAAGTGCTTGACCCCTCTCTTTTCCATCCAGCTGAGATGGAATACTGGTGCCGGTAGCCCCGAATTGCTCACGGCAACACTTTTAACATTATACCATACAACACAGTCAGCTGTCTACTATGTTGCAATATATAGTGCCACGCTTCTGGCTAACTGCTCGCACATGTCTGTGAATATGGCTTCATTTGGCTCCAAAATGGTCATACGAAAACCTTCCAAGTGGCTGTTCATGCCTGAGAGGGGTACTACGCAGATACCTGTGGAGGCCATGAGGTAGTAGACGAACCGCTTGTCGTTGGGGACATCGCGGACGAGGTGCTCTATGTACGTACGCACCTCTCCACTCTCGATAGGGAGTGTTTGGTCGTTACGGAGGACACCCTCGCGAAAAATCGGCGATGCGTAGAATGCTCCTTTCGGTTTGGTGACGAACAGCCCTTCGACCTTTGACAGTGTGCTGTAGAGGATGTCCGCCTTTTTGCCGTACTCTGCGGCAACCGCGTTGAGGTGCTCGGGGTAGCGGGGGTCGGAAAAGATGAGAGGAAGCGCCTTTTGGGGTAGGGTGGTCGAACAGACTTCGAGCTGTTTTGCGTCATTGAGCGCCTTCACGTACCGCGAAAAGTTCTGATCGACGCCTTTGTTATAGAATTCTATCCAACCACAACGACTCCCCGGCCAAGGCACCTCCTTCGAAAGCCCCTTCATCGCGAACCCCGGGACACCATTGAGTACGCGGGAGAGCGGCACCATGGGGTTGCCGTTGTAGGTGATATTTGAGTAAATTTCATCGCTCATTACGAAAAGGTTGAACTCGCGCGCTATAGCAACGATGCCCTCGAGTACCTCGCGCGGGTAGACAGTGCCGGTCGGGTTGTCAGGGTTGATGATGAGGATGCCCGCAACGTTCGGGTTGTACCTCACCTTGTTGCGCATATCCTCGAGATCAGGGAGCCATCCCTTTTCCGGCACAAGGTCATACGTGAGGTGGTCGCTCTTCGCATGCGCGGCCTCCGCCGAGGAGTGGGTGGGGTAGGCGGGATTGGGACCTAGGACCCGTGCGGAGGGGTGGAGGTAGAAAAACGAAGTCTGAATTGCATCACCCAATCCATTGAAAAATAATATATCGTCAGCGGTAATCTGCGCACCACCTTCGGCGTTCCTTCGCTCGGCAAGAAATTCACGGGTCGCTTTTACGCCCTTGGTCGGAGAGTAGCCCCATGAGCTGTCATCGTGCGCCACAAGATCAGATACGATATCCTTAATCCACTGAGGTACAGTGCACCCCTTGGCAACCGGGTCACCAATGTTCTCCCAGTAGATCGGTACGCCCATACTTTTTAAACGCTCACCTACGGCAACAATTTCTCGTATCTCATAGGTGAGCTCATCTGCGCCCGGATGAACGATATTTCTCCGCATGGTTGTACAGAGAGCTTACTACAAATATTGCTCACCTTAAAGCTGGGAAGGTGGTATAGATAGCTTGCTCCGTAGTGGCTTCCTTTGGTGCATGGGTGGTAATGATACACACTTCGAGGCTATTTTACATTTTCTCACGTATCTCCTTCGATATTCTCTCCAGTAGTGCGGCGGTGGGTAACCCCTCTGTTTTGGTACCATCTCGCTTTTCGAGCGTAACCGTGCCCGCGGCAACTTCTTTGTCACCTAGTACCGCCACATAGGGGAGCTTCTCAAGCTTCGCGACGCGAATACGCTTGCCGAGCGACTCATCAGCCGTATCAAGCTCGACGCGCACCCCGTTGGTAGACAATGCGTCGAACACTTCTTTAGCGAATGCACGGTGCGCCTCGCCGATAGGGAGTATGCGAATCTGTATCGGAGAAAGCCAGAGAGGAAACACGCCACCAAGATGCTCGATCAAGACCGCACTAAAACGTTCAATGGAGCCCATAATTGCGGAGTGAATCATAACAATGCGTTCTTTCTCGCCTCGTTCGTTGATGCAAGTAAGATCAAAACGCTCAGGTAAGTTCATATCAAGCTGTATGGTTGCCACTTGATGCTCACGACCGATTGAGTCGGTCGCCATGAAATCGAGTTTGGGACCATACATCGCCGCTTCGCCCTCCGCAATGAAGTAGTCTGCCTTGCGCGCCTCTGCAATACGTTTGAGTGCACCCTCCGCATTCTCCCATACTTCCTTCGTGCCAAGGTATTTCTCAAACGCACGTGGGTCATGGAATGAGAGTCGCACGCGAAGGCGAAAGTCGAACGAGGTGTAGAGCGTGTCCACAATGTCCCAAATTTTTAAGAACTCTGCTTCCACTTGGCTCGTGCGGCAGAATACATGGCTATCATCTTGCGTGATCGAAAGCACCCGCGTGAGTCCGCCAAGCTCCCCAGACTGCTCGTCGCGGTACACCATGGTGGTTTCCGCATAGCGCTGGGGCATGTCGCGGTAGCTGTGCGGCGCACGCGCGAAAATCTGCGTGTGGTGCGGACAGTTCATAGGTTTGAGCGCATACTCTTTTCCTTCGCGTGTCGTGATGCGGAAAAGCTCGTCTGCAAACTTCTCCCAGTGACCGGAGGTTTCGTAGAGGTCTTTTTTCGTGATGTGGGGTATTGCGACACGTGTGTAGCCGTGGCGCTTACGGAGGTCCCACACGAAGCCATCGAGCTCATGTCGGAGTATTGCCCCCTTAGGTGTCCAGAGCGGGAGTCCGGGACCAACAAGCTCGGAGAAGGTGAAGAGATCGAGCTCGCGGCCGAGTTTACGGTGGTCGCGCTTCCTCGCCTCTTCGAGCTGGGTGCGGTACGCCTCGAGCTCCTCCTTGGTGTTACACGCAAACCCGTAGATGCGTGTGAGCATCGCATTCTTCTCGTCACCACGCCAGTACGCGCCCGCAACATGGGAGAGCGTGAACGAGTCGGCTACGATGTCGTTCGCAGGGTGCTCACAGTGGCCACCGCGACAGAGGTCGGAGAAGAGCGGGGTGTCGCTTCCTGCCGCGTGTGAATGGTAGAGCGTGAGGGGCTCGCCTCGCGCGAGGATTTCGTCGACTAGCTCCGCTTTGTACGGGTTGTTCACAAATACCTCGCGTGCATGAGCTTCATTCACCTCCTCACCCTCAATCCTCGCCCATGTTTTGAGAAGCGTACGCATGGTCGCCTCAATCGCCGGCAGGTCACCATCCCCGGGCTTCTCACCACCTGAAAAATCAAAGTCGTAGTAGAAGCCCGTGTCTATCGCCGGTCCAAGCGTGGGCAGAGCGTACGGGTAATGATGCAAGACCGCGGCTGCGAGGAGATGCGCGAGCGTGTGGCGCTTCGCTTCAAGGGGTGAGGGAGATGACATGTTTCGTTTGTGGTAAATAATAAAAAACATCCGAGCAACAACACGATTGCTCATGTGTTTGCTCGGACGATCCTTATGGACCGCGGTTCCACCGGGCTTTCGAGGTTGTGTACCCCGACTCTTTCGTAGTGCAGATTAGGCAATGGCGCTCGCACATGCGAGCCGTCGTGTGGTGGGCGACGCAATCTCTGCACATGCAGTGTAACGTGCAACGCTCATTTGTCAAAATCAGTCGATTTCTAGTACAAAGTACGGCGCCCCATGCGATAGACAACGGGGCACATCAAATTAAAACTCAACTCCTATGAGTTGCCGTAGCGGTCGCGTCGTAAACGATACGGGCCTCTACGTGAAAGGATGGCGGTTGCGTCGTGGGGAGGATTAAGTCATACTTACGGTATGAAGAAAATGGTGGTGGTTGCAGGTATTATAGCGATGCTCGTGGCGACAACGGGTATCGTCTACGCGCAGACGTACCGACTCTACACACTTGGTGGTTTTGTGGAGATGCTCATTGAGCGCGGTATCGTTACAAGTGCGGTTGCACAGAAAGCGCGTGAGATTGTAAAGTTGGTGGAACGAGTGGAAGATGCGCCTACGCCCACCATCCCCACACACCTTAACGCCAACAAAGTGGAAGTTTCGGTCTCGCAGCTCATCGAGCACGCGAACTTGAACTACAAAGCGGGAAGCGACATACGAGGGCTACTCCTCCTTGTGAAGAACATGAGCACCTCCACAATTGAGCTTGAAACGAAGCGGCGCTGTCAAGTGGTGTACCGCATTAAAGATGGTGGTGGTACCGTGCTCTACAATAAGGATACTAGTGAGCAGTGTTCCAAAAACGAGCGGGTTACCTACCTACTTAAAGGAAGTGACACCCGGATGTTTGAGGTTCGACACCGGCAAATCGACTTCCCACTTGCGAAGGGAACGTACACTTTCGAACTTGAGTACCCCGGCTATGGGGGAGGGTCGCGCACAGTTATCGTGGAGTAGTGGAGCCACCGGTCGCACGTCTGAACACTATCTAGAGTATTTTCACCTTTTCAACCATAAAACTTTTCTCTCCGTTTCGCTCTGAGAGCTTTCCCTTTAACGCGACACATTTCTCCGGCACAATAAGATCTCGGAACTCAGTATACACTTTCGGAAATACCACCGCCTCGATGGTACCCGCATAATCGGTGAGCTTAAGGAATGCCATTTTATCGCCGCCTTTTTTTGTGGTGATCACTTTACACTCTGTAACAAGTCCCGCAACCACCGTCTCTACGCCAAGGTGGGTGGAATCCAGCATCTCAGGAATGGTTTTTCCAAGACGTTTAAGTTTGTCCTTGTGCGTGTCGAGCGGGTGTCCTGACACATAGAGCCCGAGTAGCTCTTTCTCCCAAGCGAGCATGTCGGCAAGAGGAGCCTCGTTTGCCTCAGGAAGGGTAAGTGTTGTTGTTGTACCACCAAACAATGACACCTGCTCACTTTTCTTCGACACCTCTTTACTAAATGCGAGGAGCTCCTCAATGTGTGCAAGGAGCCGTCCCCGCTTGTACCCAAAACCGTCGAGTGCACCACACTTCACCAGCGCTTCCAATGATTTTTTATTGAGGTTACGGTCTTGGATACGCATCAAAAAATCAGCGAGTGTCTGAAACAACCCACCTGATTCACGCTCACGTATGATTGCTTCCGCAACACCCTCACCAAAGTTTTTGATGGACGTAAGACCGAACCGTATCGCTTCCACGCCCTCTTTCATAACAATGGTGAATAAACCGAAACTCTGATTCACATCAGGTTTTAGTACCCGTACCCCGAGACGTGCGCACTCGGTCACCGCCTCCGCCACCTTGTCGATGTCGCCCGAATCGGCGGTGAGAATCGCCGCCATATACTCAACGGGGTAATTTGCCTTGAAGTAAGCAGTTTGGTACGCCACACGACCGTAGCTTGCCGCGTGCGCTTTGTTGAAACCATATCCCTGAAACGGCTCAAACAACTCCCAAATCTTTTCCGCTTCTACTTTCGAAAGCTTACTGTGTTTCTCACACCCCTCGACAAACGCGATGTGCTGTTTGGCCATTTCCTCGGGAATTTTCTTACCAACCGCTTTGCGGAATTTATCCACTGACTCCCAGTCGTACCCGGCGAGCTCAAGTGCCGTGAAGAGGAGATCTTCTTGATACACAAGGATGCCATAACTCGCCTCCAACCACTCACGTGCCTTTGGGTGGAAGTAGCGGACAGGCGAACGTCGCTGCTTGCGTGCAATATACTCGGGAATGTTGCGCATAGGACCGGGCCGGTAAAGTGCGATCATCGCATTGATGTCGTGAATGGTTGTGGGCCGAAGCTCTTTGAGGTAACGCGTCATTGCGGCACCATTCAATTGGAAGACGCCCATGGTTTCTCCTCGAGTGAGCATGGCGAATGTCTTTTGATCATCAAGAGGGAGTGTGTCGAGATCCACCTCGACAGCATGTCGCTCTCGCACACGGTCACGCGCATCTGCGAGAATTGAGAGGTTCTTTATACCCAAAAAATCAAATTTCAAGAGACCCACACCGTCTTCACCAACTGAATTCATATCATACTGGGTAATGAGTTTTCCTCCTTTCGGATCCGGCTGGAGCGGAACGAACTCATCTAACGCACGGGGTGCAATCACCACACCCGCGGCATGCACACCTACGTGCCGTGCACACCCTTCGATTCTGCGTGCCAAATCGACAATATGCCTGGTGTCACTATCTTTTGCGTAGAGATCACTAAACTCTTTCTCTACCTTGAGTGCATGATCAATGGTCATGGGAAATCCTTGTGAGCCGAAGGGGATGAGTTTTGCCACCTTGTCACCTACGCCGTAGCTGTAGCCGAGCGCGCGTGCGGTATCTCGCACCGCGGCACGAGCCATCATGGTGCCAAAGGTACCTATTTGGGCCACTTGTGCGTCACCATATTTTGCGCGCGCATAGTCAATCATTTCGTCGCGGCGATTGTCGGCATAGTCCATGTCGATATCCGGCGCTGAAGGGCGCAGTGGATTGAGGAAGCGCTCGAACGGAATCTTGTATTCAAGGGGGTTTACTGTAGTGATGCCAAGTGCGTAGGTGGTGAGACTCCCCGCGACCGAACCACGAATGGTGGTGAGGATACCACGTACACGGGCCTCGCGCAGGAGATCACCCACTACAAGGAAGTATGTTGCATACCCCTTTGTGCGTATCACGTCGAGCTCGTAGTCCAGACGCGCACGCACCTCGCCCTCATAGGGAAGACCCCTCCATGCAAGTCCTTTATGTGCAAGGTAACCAAGCTCATCATCGGGAGTACGTCCCGACTCGATAGTAAACGCAGGGAAGTACCATTGTCCAATTTCAAGCTTCACATTACATCGATCAGCAACCTCCCTCGTCGCACGGAGCGCATGTGGCTCGTTGTGGAACAGTTCCTGTGCGCGCTCGCTTGAGATAAAGGAGAAATCTTCATCATCAAAAAAATCCTCCTCCGCAATGTCACCACCTTGTATCTTAAGCATGGTCTCACGCGCACTCCTATCTTCGGGAGAAAGGTAGTATGTGTCGTGCGCCGCGAGAAGTGGGATAGATGTTTGCTTCGAAAGCGCAACGATCTGACGCTCAATGTAACCTCGACCCTCAATTTCATCGTGATGGGTGAGTTCAAGAAAAATATTACCGTTACCAAATATTTCAAGATAAGGTCGCACATCCTCATGTGCACGCTCAAGGTCGTTGCCACGCAAACTGCTCACATGGGGACCACGTATACTTGGAAGAAGCGCAATGAGTCCTTCATGGTGTGTTGCAAGCAATTCAAGATCTAGGCGTGGTTTATGAAAAAAACCTTCCGTATAACTCTTCGTCACAAGCTTGATAAGGTGGTGGTAGCCAACGAGTGACTCTGCGAGGAGAACCAAACGTGTGCGACGCGAGTCGCGGTCATGTTCCTTGTCGAAGCGAGTACGAGGCGCCATGTATGCATCAAGGCCGAGTATAGGCTTCACTCCTTGCTTACCACACTCTTTGTAGAACTCCACCGCTCCGTAGAGGTTACCAGAGTCCGTGAGAGCCAGTGCATCCATACCGTGGGTCACCGCGGTTTTCACAAGCGGTTTGATTTGTGGCACTGCGTTCAATAGGGAGTAGTGACTGTGGGTATGGAGGTGAACAAACGAAGGCATACGAGAAGTATACCAGCCCCACCACACAGCGCACTTTTTGTACCACAATATATTTTATGTTCTGTAAATAGGTTCGTATCATCCGTGGTATACTGCTCTACATGACGTCTTCCCATGCAATTTTTGACACGCTCTACAAAAAGCTTAACCCCGAGCAGAGAGAAGCAGTCGATGCAATTGAGGGGCCAGTAATGGTCGTAGCGGGACCGGGTACGGGAAAAACACAAGTGCTTACACTACGCATCGCAAACATCATGCGGCGCACCGATGTACCGCCAAGTTCGATTCTTGCTCTCACCTTTACCAACGCCGCCGCACTCAACATGCGCGCACGACTTGTAGCGATTGTCGGGAGCGAGGCGTACCGCGTTTCACTCTTCACCTTTCACAGCTTTGCAAACCACATCATCGAACGATATCCCGAACGCTTTCCTGACACTGTGGGCGCAAGCAACATAAGCGAGGTAGAGCAACTTGATATGGTTCGTGCACTCATTGACCAAGGTGGGTATGAGCACCTCGCACCAATCGGTGACCGCTACCATTTTGTCCCAAAAGTGCTCAGTGCAATTACACACCTCAAGAGAGAAGGGTACGACCCTGCAGCGTTTGGTGCATGGGTGGAGGAACGTATGCGTGACGTGCTAAGCGCGGATGATTTGTGTCACACCAAAGGACCACATAAAGGAAAGCGTAAAGTATACTATGAGAAACTCATTCGCGCGCACGAAAAAAACCGAGAACTCATCCGCCTCTATGAGCGTTACCAAGACACGCTCAGAGCAAGAAAAAAGTATGATTTTGACGATGCGCTCCTTCGCCTACGTAACGCACTCGCAACGAGCGAGTCATTCCTCCGTGAGCTTCAGGAGGAGTACCAGTACTTTCTCGTCGACGAGCATCAAGATACCAACGGGGTGCAAAACGGCATACTCGAACTCCTCGCATCATACTTCGACGAGCCAAACGTTTTTATTGTGGGCGATGAAAAGCAGGCGATTTTCCGTTTTCAAGGTGCCTCGCTCGCCAACTTTCTCTATTTTGAAAGACGCTTCGCACATGTACGCCGCATCACGCTTAGAAAAAACTACCGAAGTCACCAAGGCATACTCGATGCCGCACACGGTCTCATCACCCATGCTCAAGAGGGCTTGCCCGCGCCGCTTCTTGCACAAACCGGAACGCCTGAACGGATCAATGTGTATCGCTTGAACGCCGAGGATGAGGAACTACTTTTTCTTTCAGAGGCAGTGCGTACGAAACTCTCCGAACACGTACCACCACACGAAATCTGTGTGCTTGTCCGCACGAATAGGGACGTGGCGGCCGTGCGTGACTATTTTGAACGTCTTGCGATTCCATTTGTCGTCGAAAGCGGACACGGGGTACTCGACGATAGCGATGTGCGAGCACTCAACATGGTGCTCGAAACGCTCGCCGACCTCACAAACGACGACAAGCTCGTGCGACTTCTCTTCATTGATTTTCTTGGTATTCCTGTCGAAGATGCCTACACGCTCATTCGTGAGGCGCGCGCACGTTGCGAACCACTCCTCAGTGTACTCCTCCACCCGCACGAAACGCTCACAGCGCAAGAAGCGGCCCAATCACTTGGCACACGGCTCACTCGGTGGAAACGCAGTGCGGAGAACGAGTCATTCTTATACTGCTTTGAGCAAGTGGTGCGCGAGAGTGGACTCCTCTCTCACATTGAAGCCAGTGTGTTCCACGTGGAAAAGTTTGATAAACTCGTGCGCCTTTTCGATGAGGTGAAGGCCCATGTGGAACGTGCGCCGCACTACACACCACATGACTACGTCACGTTCCTTACTGTACTACGCGAGCACAACCTCACCCTCGAAGCAAAGAGTCGCTCTATTGTTGATGCGGTACGTATCATGACAGTACACAAGGCAAAAGGACTTGAGTTTGATCACGTGTTCATTCTTCGCGCATTTGACGGGCACTGGGGCGGGAGAAGAGCGCATACTAACTTTCTTTTACCCTATGCCACACACTCCATCCCGAGCGACACTGAAGACACAGAGGATGAGCGTCGCCTGTTTTTTGTAGCACTCACTCGTGCACGACGTGAAGTGCATGTAAGTTGGAGTGCACGGGGTGCCGACGGTAAGGAGCGTGTTCCGAGTCAATTTATTGAGGAAATACCCGTAGAACTTCGCTATGAACGAAATTCCGCAGAGATGGGTGTCGAGAACAAACGTCCTCCACTATTTGTTGCCCACGTACCTCGATCCGAGACAGACAAGTATCTTCCTTTTGTTAGGGCACACTTTAACACACGAGGACTTTCAGCTACGGCACTCACAAGTTATCTCCTCTGTCCATGGGAGTGGTTTTATCATCACTTCTTTCACACGCAATTTTTGAAGAGCATCCATCAGAAGCGTGGCACTGCTGTCCATAGAGCGCTCGAAGAATACTTTAACGAGCGCAATAAGAACCCGCACGTTGTACCGGAAAGACTACGTGAGTATTTTCTCCACGCGCTTGAGCGAGAGAATCTTGCACCCGATGAATTCGTACGCGTGGCGGAAAGCAGTGGTGTGGCACTCCTGGGCTGGGAGCGCACATACGCACACAGCTGGCCACGCACGACGATAAACGAGCTCCGCATCGAGGGGGTGCTTCTCGATGACGTGGTAC
Organism: Minisyncoccota bacterium; assembly: GCA_041908795.1. Classification (GTDB taxonomy): domain Bacteria; phylum Patescibacteriota; class Minisyncoccia; order Phycocordibacterales; family UBA12088; genus CAYLHB01. The sequence continues at coordinate 21,249 of JAYRER010000036.1, forward strand.
TTACCGGATCACTCGACAAGCTTGAATGTCTTGATAGTGAGAACTCAAACTTGTGCCATGAAGTGAATGTGGTCGACTATAAAACCGGGAAACCCAAGAGCAGAAATGAAATCGAGGGTCGTACGAAAGCGAAAGGGGCCGGGAACTACAAACGTCAACTCGTCTTCTATGCGCTTCTCCTTGCACGGTATCGAAATGGCTGGTTTACCATGCGCGAGGCGCACTTGGATTTCGTGGAACCGAACGAACATGGGGTATACAAAAAGGAGGTTTTTACCATACTACCAGACGAGGTTGATGAGCTTGCTGAAACAGTACGACGCGTCGCGGAAGAAATTCGCTCACTCTCATTTTGGTCCCTTCGCTGTGAAAGAGAAGGGTGTGAATCGTGCGCATTGCGTGAGCTCGCACATCAATAAAATTACCGCTCGCTTGAAGCGGGAATGTCGAGTGTGCCGTTGATCGGTGATTCCTTGATGAGGGGCGCCTCACTTGGAGGTACCAACGTATTGGAACGCTCCCCGATGTTGTTGAGCAAGGTACGTGCGATCGCACTCATTGCGACATACGGCTGAGCCCCTTCGATAGGTATTTGCTGTCCGGCGACAAGGACCACGGTGAACGGGGTGCCAACTCCACCTGCGCTTTTCGCCTGCTCAAATTGCGTCTCAACGATGCTCATGAGAGAACCTTCAGACATGCAACGTTCAAAGTCTTTGCGGTTAGCCCCCACCCGTTCCGCAAAAACAGGAAGAAGCGACAAATCAAGCTGATCGTTGCCGGGGCCCTCTGTGTAGACAATCTCCACAAACTTCCAAAATCCATCATTACCTGAAAGCTGTGCAACACACTCGCTTGCCAATGCCTCAGTGGGCGCTTTACTGTGGAGTTGTGCGAGTGGAAAGTGACGATAAACCCATGCAATATTTCCGTCTTTCCCATACTCTTCATAGACCGATTTCATGGTTTTGTGAAAGTCTTTACAGAACGGACATTCAAGATCTGAGTACTCAATGAACACAATGGGGGCATTGCTTGGGCCAAGGATATGATCACTTTCAGAGATAGGGGGTACGAGCGCAAGATTTCCACTCTCAAGAACACGAGCAAGGTTCGCTTCATTTTTGGGTGTTTCTAGAGTCCGCCTGTACAGAGCGAATGCAACCGAACCTAGAATGATTGCGGCTGCAAGCAGAGCCGCAAAAGGCACCAGCCACTTTGAGTGTGCAGGAGACTCGTACATAGTAGTATGGTACCATGAGATCTACCCTCTTGCATCACCACTTTCCATGCACGTCTTCGACGCACTCATTCTCGGTTTGGTACAGGGACTCACGGAGTTTCTACCCATCTCCTCCACAGGTCACCTCATACTGGCGCGAGAGGTGTTCGGCTATGCTCCCCTAAGTGGATTGGCGTTCGATGCGCTTCTCCACCTTGCTACCGCGGGAGCGGTGGCACTGTACTTTAGGAAAGACCTCGCAAAAATCGCATACACGATTTTTGCTCTCCTGTGTGGTCGCCCCACCGATGCAGGTATGCGTACCATGGTATATGCACTCACGTTGGGAACTGTGCCCGCAGTAATCGCGGGACTTTTTCTTGAGCGCACTATGGAAGCTGAGTTTCGAAGTGCATCTTTGGTGGCATGGGTGCTTTTGATCGGCTCTTGTCTGTTCTTGGTTGCGGAGTACGTGGGGAATCACTATACGACGCCTCGAATAATCACACCTTGCCGTGGTTTTCTTATTGGCCTGTTCCAAGCAATCGCACTCATTCCCGGCATGTCACGCTCAGGTGCTACGATTTCCGGAGGTCTCCTCATGGGACTCTCACGTGAAGAGGCGGCTCGTTTCGGCTTTCTACTCTCATTTCCAGTTATCGTGGGTGCGGGAGGTAAGAAGATTGTGGAGCTTACACTAAACGGTCAGCTTGAGGCGGATTTACTCCCTATCATCGTCGGAACATTGAGTGCGTTTATAGCGGGACTAATTGCTATTCACTGGCTCATTCGCTATCTCCACACACACACACTTCTCGCGTTTGTACTCTACCGAGTGGTGGTTGCAAGTGCGGTACTCTTGTTGGTATGAAAGCAATTGCGGGCCAAACCTCCTGGGTTGGCCCGCAACTCATGCCCGTGCATCAGTCCGAATCACACGGGTAATATGCGGCATGCAACGGATGGTCCGGTGGTAGTTCCGTGACCTCCTCGGGCGCGTTTGTACCCATACAAGGCCATGCTTGTCTGTCCTCGCTTGGTTTTGTAAATCTGATCTCGCGCATCACGACCCTCATAAAAATCTTGAGTCCCACGTGACTCTACACCAAGAGTGCAGTGGCGTGCAACAGCTTAGATGGTACCATTTAGAAAGGAAGTGTGTGGGTGAGTGCCTCACGCTCAATATTTTTCTCCCACGCCGAGGTGTCGAGTTTCACCTCTTTGAGGTCGCCAAAGTCACGGTAGAGAAGTTTTTTATGCTTGCGCGCGTAGTCGTAGAGTTCTTTTGTGATACGCACATCATCGAGACAGTATTTCCTCACCATGTCTGCTTTTCCCTCTTTCCACCAACGTACCGCTTCAAGTCCGTGGCCGCTCTTCTTTTCTCCCAACGTCGCCTCCGCGAGTGTGTCCAGCTTGAGTCGCCGTCCCAGCACCCGCCTCACCTCCGCAAGCAGATCCACGCTGTGGAGGCGTGTAAGTTCTCCAGGGTAATACTTGTTGAGGAGCGGTACATCGAAATGATCGCTGTTAAACCCCACAAGCACGTCCGCCCGCTCTAGTATGGGCCAGAGCGCGCATAACTCAGGCACAGAAAAACTCTCGTACGCATCGCGCGAGGAGTCATAGATGCCCACGATGGAGATATCGAGTTTTTCAGGGGCATTCGCACCAACGTCGTCAAACACATTTGCGGTTTCAATATCAAACACAACACGCCGAATCTTCATACAATGGTTAGTCAGATACTTCAAACACCGCATCCGCGATGAGCTGCTCAGGGACCGAAATTTCTGACTTTGTACGCATATCGCGAAGTTTGAAAATGCCACTCTCACGCTCCTCTCCACCGACAAAGAGCGCAAAAGGTATTGACTTCTTGTGCACTATTTTCAGTTGGTCTGCGACTTTCTTTCCTGAGAGATCGACGGCAACAGTGAGGTCGCGCCTTCGCAGGCGTTGAGCGAGTTGTTGTGCATACTCCATAAGTGAAGGCTCTACAACTATCATGTACAAATCAGTGGTGGGTAAGTAATCCGGCAGTCTCTTGTGAGTTGCGAGAAACTCACGTAGGCGCACATCACCGAGCCCAAAACCGACTGCCGGTACAGACTCCTCGCCAAACACCTCTAGTAAGTTGTCGTACCTGCCACCACCAAAGAGCGCTTTAGGCATGTCGCCGGCGGTGTCGTATACCTCGAAGATCATACCGCTGTAATAGTCGAATCCACGCACCATGTGAGGATCATGCACTACGTTTTTTATGCCACGCGCCTCAAGAAGTTCTAAAAGGGACGTAAAATTCCTGCCGGCATGTGTCTCAAGTATCAGTTTTCTGATTGTGGCCGGGGTATAGTGTTTGAGCACCACGGACGCAAGTTTTGCGCCCAGAAGTTCTTGGAGACGCCCCGCATACTCGTCCCCCTTCAACTTGTCACGTTTATCCATGAGACGAATGAGCTCGCCTTGCTTTTCTTTCGGGAGAGGAAGGTTGTGCTTGTGTGCGAGCGCGGCGAGAGTTTCAGGAATGACACTCCTGTGATTGAGACGAATTTCAAACTCGCGCTCCTCCGTACCGAATGCGCGCATGAGCTCGTAGCCAAGAAGGAGTATCTCCACATCTGCTTCAATACTCGTTGAACCAAATAAATCGCAATTGAGTTGCCAGTGCTCACGTAGTCGTCCACGCTGGGGTCGCTCATAGCGAAACACGTTAGGAATCGAATACCAACGGAGAGGAAACGAGAGTTCACGACGGCGCGCGGCTACCATGCGGGCCACCGAGGGCGTCATCTCAGGGCGTAAAGTTACCCGACGACCTCCACGATCAATGAAATTGTAGGTCTGCTCAGACACAATCTCTTCACTTGATTTACTCTCATAGAGCTCGCTGGGCTCGAGGATGCTCGCGTGATACTCTTCATAGCCATAGTGCTCCACCACATCCCGCATGCGATCAAAAAGGAACTGCTCAATGAACATATCCTCCGGGTAGAAATCACGGACCCCTTTGTAGGGGTCGGTCGACAGGGCCTGCTTACGTTTTGCCATAGATGCGGTAGAGTGTAGCGCATATGGACGAAGTGCTCAATCTATACAAAACACGCGGGGAAACGCCGCTCGCATGTATCGACCGTTTCCGCGAAAATCACCCGCAGTATAAGCATATTCCACTTAGCTATGCGGGACGGCTCGACCCCATGGCGGAGGGAGTTCTCCCCATACTTGTGGGGGAAGCAAACAAGCGCCGTGGGCAGTACCTCAATCTGGACAAGGAGTACATATGTGATGTGCTGTTCGGTTTCTCAACCGACACCTACGACATTTTGGGGGAGCTTACTAACGCGGTGACCCGGAGTTCACACAAGCATGTTGGGCAAGCAATACTCTCCGAGTATCTCGCACAAATGGGTGGTACACGCACCCAGAAGTACCCCCCATTCTCGAGTAAGCCACTCGAGGGTACGCCGCTTTTTGTAAAAGCTCGCATGGGTCAACTCGATGAATTCGAACTTCCCGACCATGAGGTCACTATACGTTCCCTCACACTCGTAGGCCACACGCATATCTCGCAAGAGGATCTCCTCACCCGTATCCTCACCGACGTACGTGCCGTAAAAGGAGACTTCAGGCAGGAGAAAATTGCCACACTCTGGCACGAGACACTCCGCATTCTCTACGGCCTTAGCTTCGACGTTGCGAGTATCGGCATCAGCTGTTCAAGCGGAACGTACGTGCGCTCGCTCGCACACGAACTGGGGGTAAAACTTGGAGTTCCCGCACTCGCGTACCGAATACTACGTACCAAGGTAGGAAATTGGAAAGTGGGAGACGCGCTTCGCTAGCACACGCAAGCGGCGCGTGTGCAAAAGGATTCAAGTGCACACTCAAGCATGTTACTACATTGAAGGTAGCTCAAACAGCCACTAGACCTGCGCACATGTGTCAAACGAAGAACAATTGTAGTTGTTATGTGCGTACTCCACAGTTCACAGTTTTGTAGGCAATGGGGCGTGGTACGAAAGTTTGGTGTGTACACTTTTTGTTGTATTGCTCTGTGTGCGCGGAAGCACCGGACAGAGGGAGGGGGACCACAGTCCTCGCTCAGCCAATACCGCCTCATCTTCTGCGGCTTTATAGACACTTTGCCGTACGTAGGGAGTCTTGTAGGTGTACTCGCGCGCATACCCCTCTTGTACAAGTGTAAGCCCAACATCAACCCCGTCATGTCTGCGCACGTAGGCAATGAGACGTCCGTACACATCCTCCACACTTTGCGTTGAGTCTGGCTCAAGAAGTACCGGCGTCGTACCCAATAGCTCATTGAGTTTTTTTGTTGATTCTTCTGCCATGCATTCTGCGGCGGTTGTGGGGCCGGTTTCCGGTGCGTCAATGCCGAGTACACGCACCACACGCTCACCTCTAGCAAGTCGGACCACAATCGTGTCTCCATCCACAACACGAACAACTTCCGCTGGTTCTATACTACCGGCACTTGTAGCTCGATTTGTGTCCACTTCGTTCTTCGCCTTTTCGTCCAAAGATACTTCTCCACTATATTCTTGCTCGGTACGCACACGCATTTTTTCGGTGTCGACCAATGTTTCTTGTTCAAGGTAGGACGCAGAAATAAGTGCCGCATTGAGTGTTGCCGAAAGAAAAAACAACATGCGCCACACACGTACGTTCATCGTGTGAGTGTACCATGCCACCTACTACGTTTGTCCATTCGGTCTGTGTTTTCTATTTCTTTTTCTTTGCGAACCTGCCACGACCAACTTTTTTTTGCTCCGCAAGGATCGAAAGTGCACGAGGAAGTGCGATTGTGTACACGTCATCGGTTTTGAGCGATCGAAAATCCTTTTGGTGCACGATGTAGGGACCGAAACGCCCCACAGACGCGGTGATGGGCTCTCCTGTATCCGGGTGGTTGCCTAAAACACGTGGGAGTGAAAGGTACACAAGAGCATCTTCTAGCGTAACTGTGCTCGGGTCTTTCCCTTTGGGGATGCTCGCACGTTTCGGCTTGGGTGCCTTCGTTTTGGTTTTCCTCCCAGCTGATTTCACAGTCTTCGGGTCGCCAACCTGCACGTAAGGCCCGAACCTCCCGTCAAGTACGAAAATGGGTTCCCCAGTTTCAGGGTAGATGCCGATGGGTGTATCAGGCTCGACAATACCGCCACTCTCCGTTCGTGCACCCTCACACTCAGGGTACCGCGCGCAACTCATAAATTTACCTGTCCTACCGAGCTTGTACACCATACCCCCTCCACAGAGCGGGCACACAAATTCTTTTTGAGCTGGTCCTAAGTTGGTGAGTTTCTCAATGGATCCCTTGAGAGCCACTTCAGCGCAAAACGGCGTATAGAAGTCTCGAAGCGTCTCTACATAATCGCGCTCGCCGTTTGCGACTTCATCGAGCTCATCCTCCATCTCCGCGGTAAACGAGTCACTAATGTAACGGGCGAAGTTTTGTTCGAGAAAACTACTCACCACATCGCCGGTATCCGTGGGCCGAAGCGTTTTACCAGTTTTTTCGACATACCCTCGGTCTGCAAGATTCTTCATGATAGTCGCATACGTCGAGGGTCGTCCGATACCCCGCTTCTCAAGTTCTTTCACGAGACCCGCCTCGGTGTAACGGTTGGGTGGCGTCGTTTGCTTCCCCTCACTTTGAACATCAACGAGAGTGAGGGCTTCCCCCTCGGTTGCCGCCGGTACCTCAACATCCTCCCCACGTGCCACCGTATCGAGGAGAAGCCACCCTGGATAGACGATGCGCGAACCGATAACGGAGAAATCGGGAATGGTGGCACCCACTATGTTTGCCGTAAGTTTTGTCTTTAGGAGTCTCGCATCTTTCATTTGTGAGGACAGGGCGCGTACACGAACGAGCTCATAGAGTCGTTTCTGTTCGTCGGTTGTGCCAGCACTTCGTTTCATAGGTACGGTGGGTCGTATCGCTTCGTGTGCCTCCTGTGCAGTTTTTGCTTTTGTTTTGAAGTTGCGCACCAGCAGGTGGTCGTGCCCGAATTCTTTCTCAACCGCTCCCGCAATGAGGCCAAGTGCCTGTGCGGAGAGGGTGGGGGAGTCGGTACGCATGTAGGTGATGTGGCCCGCTTCATAGAGCTTCTGTGCAATCGCCATAGTTCGTGCGGGCGCAAAGCCGAGGCGGGTGGAAGCAGCTTGCTGGAGTGTGGATGTTGTGAAGGGCGGGTAGGGGCTTCGCTTCTGCTCACTCTCTTTGACTGAGGTGATGTGCCACAAATGAGCACGTGCGGCTTCCACAATGCGCTGTGCTTCCTCGCCACTCTTGGGCTCTTCACTACATGTGTAGAGCGTCTCACCACCCTTTCCTTTGAGGCGCGCGGTGAGCACCCAGTAGTCCTCAGGTACAAATGCGCGTATCTCACGCTCGCGCTCCATGAGGATACGAAGTGCGGGAGACTGCACCCTTCCCGCCGAAAGCCCGTAGCGCACCTTCTGCCAAATGAGGCCCGAGAGGTCATACCCTACGAGGCGATCAAGCACGCGACGTGCTTCCTGCGCCTTTCGCAGGTTTTCATCTACCGCACGAGGATGCATGAATGCCTCACGTACCGCCTCTCGCGTGATTTCGTTGAAAGTGACCCGCGCGACGCGCGACATTTTTTTTCGCAGGCTCGTTTTTTGCGCATCCGCATTGAGGTTGAGCGCTTCTGCGAGGTGCCACGCGATTGCCTCACCCTCGCGGTCGGGGTCGGTAGCGAGGTACACCGTGTCGGCCTTGGCGACTGCTCGTTTGAGGTCTACGAGCACTTTTTCCTTCCCCTTTGCTATTTCATAGTGGGGCACGAAGCCACCCTCAATGTCGATGGCATTCTTATTGCTTTTTGGCAGGTCGCGCACGTGACCCACCGATGCGAGCACAGTGTATCCATCACCGAGGTACTTCTCTATGGTTTTCGCTTTGGCGGGCGATTCTACAATGACAAGATGCATATATATATAGTAAGAGTATGAACGATACAAATACCACAGCTTCCCCACACACACAAGCAACCGCCCGCAGTACACATACTGCGGGCGGCAGAAAGGGACCTAGCGAAGGCGCACATGTCGCCATTCGCCGTCGCCCAATCGTCCCTTGCCAAGAACCTCCAAGGGGATTTGTTCGCCATTCCGTGTGAATGCGGCGAAACCCATCCACGTAGGTCCCAAGAGAACGCGTACTGACCGATCAACGATGGGAATGAGACTCACACCACCCCATGAACGGAACGGTGTCATCCAACCGATGTACCACTCTTCGGTCGGATTTTTCGGGCAGACTACAAGGTACTGATTCCATCCCCCCAAGACCCAGATGTGGAACAGGGGTGGGATACGCGAGACTTGCGCACGGATTCTGTCACCCCATCTGGTACGATAGTCTCCCGCATCAAATATCGTGCGGGTGAGGTCGAGTCGTGCACGCTCGGCCTGTGTGAGTAGGCGGTTGTTCCAGTAGTGCGTTTCCTGTGGGCGCTCATTGAGCCACCCCATGCACAAACACATTGCCGGTGCACATGCCCCGTCGAGCCTCCCCGCCCACAATGGATACTCTTCAAAGCAGGTTAGTACGCCCATTGGTTTTCCTTCCGAACGTTATTTCCTTTTTGTATTATAACATATATATTTAATTATTTCAATGTTACCAGACCAAGTCTCTCAGTGATGAATCCCTTGAGCTCCATGCTCGAAAGGAGAACATTACATGTGGTAACGGATAGGTTAAGTGCGTGCATAAGCTCGTCACGAGGGAGCGGATGTGTTCGAAGGAGAGCAATGACGCGTGTTTCTTCGTCCGACAAACCTTCTGTGGTTGTACGCGCAACGGCCTGTGGATTAATGGAGAGCGTGCGGAGGATGTCGTCGCTCTCTGTAATGAGTGCCGCGCCTCGCGCAAGGAGCATGTGGGGACCTTTCGATGTGCTCGTAAACACAGAACCGGGAACTGCGAGCACGTCGCGGTTGTACTCGGCTGCCAGGCGTGCCGTAATGAGGGTCCCTGAACGTTCCGTTGCTTCGACAACGAGTACCGCATGGCTCATGCCTGCCATAATTCTGTTGCGGCGCGGAAATGATTCCGGTCGGGGCTTAAAGAGCGGCTCAAATTCTGAAATGAGTGCGCCGCCACTTTCCACGATGCGCTCCGCAAGCGAACGGTGCGCCGCGGGGTAGATGACGCGAGGATCAAGTCCGCTCCCCGGTACCGCGACGGTGGGGAGTCCTACAGAAAGCGCAGTACCGTGTGCAATACCGTCGATGCCGAGCGCGAGACCTGACACGATGACGACGGGGTACCCGCGCAGTCCTGCGATGAGCCGCTCGGTCACGAGCTTACCGTACGCTGTGTACTCACGGGAACCCACCACTGCGAGATACGCGAGGTCGGTATGTGCGAGGAGTGTAGTATTACCCCGCACATAGAGCGCAGTGGGGCAATCGGGAATTTCCCGAAGAAGTGGAGGGAAGTTGACCGAAGAACAGACGTGACGGACACATGCGTGTTCGTGTGTCATAGGTATAGTGTACCACGTGAACAGTGAACCGTACCCGGTCGGTTGTGGTGCCTCCGCAGGATGTGCTACGCTAGCATTATTCAGTTAAGAGCAAAGGTACGAGTATGCTTGATATTAAATTCATTCGAGACAACCTTGCTATCGTCAAAATGGCGGTGTCAAAAAAGCGTATGGCGGTTGATCTCGATCGGCTCATAGTCCTTGACGATGAAAGGAAGCGCATACAGCAAGAAGTGGAGGCGGCTCGCGCAAAACAGAATGAGATGAGTGCTAAGATTGCAAGTTCAAAAGAACAACTCGAGCGGGACCGCATGATAGCGGAAATGAAGGAGGTAAAAGAATCACTTCAGAGCCAGGAGGAAAAGCTAAAAGAGGTACTACGTGAGTGGCAACTTCTCATGGTGGCTGTGCCAAATATTCCCGATATGACCGTCCCGGAGGGTGAGAGCGATGCGGACAATAAGGAGATTCGCACATGGGGAGAGGTGCCGAGTTTCTCGTTTACACCCAAGAGTCATGTGGAAATCATGCAGAAGCTTGAAATGGCGGACTTTGAACGTGGTACCAAGGCGGCGGGGTTCCGAGGGTACTACCTAAAGAATGACGGGGTACTCCTTTCGTTTGCACTTTGGCGATTTGTGCTCGACACACTATCAAAAGACTACGGGTTTGTTCCCACCATCGTACCCTCGCTCGTGCGTCGCGAGCCTTTCATCGGCACTGGCTACTTGCCACAAGGTGAGGAGGATCTCTACAAAACACAGGATGGTGACTTTCTCGCAGGTACCGCGGAAGTGGCAATGATGAGCTACTACCAAGATGAGATACTTTCGCACGAAGAGCTCCCAAAAAAATTTTTGGCATTCTCACCATGCTTTAGACGCGAAGCGGGGAGTCATGGGAAAGATACCAAAGGACTTATCCGCGTACATGAGTTCTACAAGCTCGAGCAGGTGGTACTCTGCGAGGCAAATCACGAAGAGTCGGTCCGACATCACGAGGCACTCACAGCGAATGCGGAGCGGCTCCTTCAGCTTCTTAACATACCCTACCGCGTGGTGGTTAACTGCGGAGCGGATATCGGGCTTGGACAGGTGAAAAAGTATGATATTGAGGCGTGGGTTCCGTCCGAAGGTAAGTACCGCGAGACCCACAGCTCCTCGTACTTCCATGATTTTCAAACACGACGCCTCAATATTCGATATCGAGACACTGATGGAAAGTTGCGATTCGTACACTCACTCAACAACACCGCACTGGCTACTCCACGCTTCTTGGTGCCTCTACTTGAGAATTACCAGCACGAGGACGGCACCGTTTCCATACCCAAAGTCCTTCTGCCCTACATGAACGGACGGGAACTCCTTGGGTAATCATGATTGTTTCACCGCGTAGATTTCGTACGCCGCGGGCAAAACGGCGCGAGAGATGGCGACGACTTGCCTTTGGGGCCCTTTGTGTAGGTGCGTGTGTGCTTGTGGTATCTGGCATTTTCTACCTTGCACACGCACCACACTTTCGTGTGGCGCGTGTTACGGTTGAGGGGCTGGGGAGCGTACTTACACCGCGCATCGAAACTGTTGTGTACGAATCACTTCGTGGTAGCATCGCGTTTTTTGTGCCGCGCAACAACGTGTTTGCGATTCACACGGGGAGCGTCGCCGAGGCTCTTCAAAGCGCGATTCCGGAGCTTCGAGATGTGACCGTAGAACGTGGGGGACTCGACACCATTCGCGTGCGTGCGTCGCTTCGCACGCCGATGGGACTCTGGTGCGGTGACGTGGTTCCCACACTCGAAGAACTCGCCACACTTCATGCAAACTGCTACCATCTCGACGCCACCGGCTTCATTTTCTCACATGCTCAAGAAGAGGGATTGGAAAATTCTGTGCCTCGTATTTTTAGCGCACTCACGGAAGGGGGACCCGTGGGCAGGTACGCACTCACAGGGCAAGAATTTGAGGAGGTACGTTCACTGTGGAGTTCAGTAGAGAGACTTGAACTAAGTCCTCGCGCACTCCTCCTTGTTGATGAGCGGGACGCGGAACTCTACTTGGATACAGGACAAGTACTTTTCTTGCGAAGTGAGACACGGGAGATTTCCAACATCCTCACTGCGCTACGTGAGCATGGCACCATTACACCTCACACATCCTTTTTGTACCTCGACCTGCGCTTCGGAGGTAAGGCGTACCTCAATCGAAAGGGAAGCTCCTCCGACGTGGAATCGGACGAAGCAAGCTCACCTGCGCTCAACGGGGACGGGGACTCACAAGGGGTGCCGGAGTCGAGGTAGCGCGCGGTGCTCGACCTTGTATACTTATACTACCACCCTGAGTCGATATGTATCAGCTCATCTACTACTACACACTCTGGCACTACAGCACCGCACTTCGCGACCTTGTGCGTGTCTCGAGTAATTTAGTGTGGTTCTGTATCCAGTTTTTCTCCTTTGCCACACTTACGTACACGTTCTTCGCCCCTTTTCACCGACTCAATGAGGGATACGCTCGCGGGTTCGAGCTAAATGCGTGGGCACAAACATTTGTGCTAAACATGCTCATGCGTATCGTCGGTGTGTGCGCTCGGACTGTGGTACTTGTGATCGGTACCATAGTGCTCTGTGTTGTGGTTGCGGGGGCAACATTCATGTTTTGTGTGTGGCTCCTTGCTCCCCTATTGTTGCTTTTCCTTGTCGGTTCATCATTTGTATTTCTTGCTCTCTAGCAACTTGTATGTCCTACTACAATCTTCTTCTTCGCGCACAAGCACTGTTCGGACCCGCACTCCTACTCGAGCGTTATTTTTCTCGGGAAGCTCGCGCTACGTGGTACCGCTGGATCATTGTTGCATTTTTTTTCTTGTGCCTTCTTTCCATCGTTTCATTCGGTCTAGGGGTGAGTAGGCCCGCATATTATCTTCCTTTTCTCTCCTACCTTACGCTGATGGCTCACAAGTTGTACGCGGTTACCCTTCTACTCTTCGTAACGCTCTTTATGCTCTCTGCGCTTGAGGCGTTTCAAAGGTCGTTCCGGTTTCGAGGAAGAGTGGGTGTACTTTCGGAACCACTCACAGATGACACGCAAGTGTATGTGAGCTACGACGTGGCGAACATACTTTCGGTCACAGAAACGAGTGATATCACCGGTGGATTCTTCAATTCCGAAGTCGGCCAAGAGATACTTTTTCGAGCGGGAGTGAAGTCGCACGACTACCACGATTTTCTCGAACACCGCACCGTCACACTCACTGGCGATAGGTTCATTGTGGAACGTGACGGGGGTGTGACACTTTCAACCTATGCACGAAGTATTATGAAACAAGATAGTGAGTATGCGCATTGGCTTGCAGGGCTACGTATCACCTCGGAAGTGCTGGTACAGACCGCCAACTGGATTTCCCTCAATTTAGAAAGGGAACGCGAGCATGAGCGATGGTGGAGCAGGGATTCCCTTGGTCGTATCCCGAGTATCGGACGCACATGGGCGTATGGTTTGACCTTCGAGTTAGAGCGCTTCGCGCAGGACGTCACGTTCGATCCAGAGTTTACGACCGTGGTGTCACGTACCAGTGAAGAAGATGATGAGGTGGAACAAATGGAGCGCGTCCTTTCACGTAGTGCACAGGCGAATGTACTACTTGTGGGAAAAGATACACGTCAACGACAGGATCGCGTCCTTCAACTTGCGCACAAGATACGCGAGGGCCACGTATTGCCGATGCTCGAGGG
>JAYRER010000037.1:0-15371 GCA_041908795.1 Minisyncoccota bacterium
ACAAGAGCTCAAGGGGCACACGTGGTTCGGAGCGAAAATCATCCCCGCGCGCGGTGCGTGGATAGAAATCGAATCGGAACCGGATGGTGCCGTCTACGTGCGCATCGACCGTAAACGTAAATTCCCCGTAACCGCATTGCTACGAGTGCTCGGTGGTTTCGACGACCGCGAGCTTATAAGCCGACTCTCGCATACGGAAACGACAAAGCAAACGATTGTTAAGACTCTCGAGAAGGATCCAGCAAAATCTGTGGAAGAGGCGTATCTCGAAATATATGGTCGCCTGCGTGATGGCGATATCGCCACACCCGACAACGCACGTGAGTTTGTGAACTCAATACTCACAAGCGATCGTTACGATCTTTCTGAAGTGGGACGCCACCGCTTTAACCAGCGCTTCGGCAAGCCTACGGGGGAGAAAGAAATGGCAATACGCACCATCACCTTCGACGACCTTGTCACTATTTTTGCACACATCGTTGAACTCAACGTAACACCGGATTCGCTTGCGGACGACATTGACCACCTTGGTTTCAGGCGTGTGCGTTTTGTTGGTGAAATGCTCCAGCAGAAGATACGTGTAGGTGTTTCGCGTATGAAGCGCAACATCCAAGATAGGATGAGCACCATCGAGCCCGAAACCTCAACGCCGGTAGCGTTCATCAATCCACGCCCACTCCAGGCATCCATCAAGGAATTCTTCACCACCAATCAACTCTCGCAGTTCATGCAGCAGCAGAACATGCTCACCGAACTTGAGCATCTTCGAACCCTCTCAGCGCTCGGTCCGGGAGGACTCACACGCGAACGTGCGGGCTTTGAAGTGCGTGACGTGCATCCAAGTCACTACGGTCGCGTCTGTCCCATCCACACACCGGAGGGTCCGAATATCGGCCTCATTCTCCACCTTGCCAAATACAGTATGATAGACCACTACGGCTTCATTCAAACGCCCTACGTAAAGGTAAAGAATGGTGCAATAACTGGTGAAATAGTGTACCTCAATGCACTTGACGAAGAGGGCTGTTACATCGCGCACGCCGCCACGCCAGTTGATGAGAAAGGGAAGATACGTCAGGAGCAGGTGGAGGTGCGCTACAAGGGCGAGCCCGTTCTCGTGAACCGCGATGAGGTGAAGTACATGGATGTCGCTACCACTCAACCATTCTCCGTAGCCACCTCCATGATTCCGTTCTTGGAGAACGATGACGCGAACCGCGCACTCATGGGAAGCAATATGCAGAAGCAGGGTACACCCTGCATCATCCCCGAAGCACCTCTCGTCGCAACTGGTATCGAAGCGCACGCAGCGCACGACACAGGAAGACTTGTGCTTGCGCGCGAATCTGGTACCGTCACCCATTGCGATGCGCGCAAGATTACAGTGAAGAACGACAAAGGCAAGGAGCGCACCTACACTCTTCAAACATTCAGTCGGACGAACGATATGTCCGCGTTCTATCACCGTCCCGTGACGGTCGTGGGTGCAAAGGTGAAGGAGGGAGATCTCCTCGCGGATACTAATTCCACAGTAAGTGGTCAACTCGCACTTGGTCAGAACGCGCTTGTCGCATTCATGCCCTGGAGCGGTGCAAACTACGAAGACGCCATAATTCTCTCCGAGCGACTCGTTAAGAATGCAAAGTTCACTTCAATTCACATGGAGGAGTTTGAGTGTGTGGTGCGAGACACCAAGCTTGGTCCTGAAGTGACCACCCATGATATTCCAAATGTTGGTGAAACGAAGCTTCGCAACCTTGACGAAGAAGGAGTGGTGCGCATTGGGGCAGAGGTCGCACCCGGCGACATTCTCGTAGGTAAGGTGACGCCTAAAGGTGAGACCCAGCTCACCCCCGAGGAGCGACTCCTTCGCTCCATTTTCGGAGAGAAAGCGAAAGATGTGAAAGACACAAGCCTGCGTCTTGAGGGCGGTAAGCGCGGTCGCATCATCGGTGTGAAAATCTTTTCTCGTGAAAAAGGTGATCAACTTGATTCTGGTGTCCTCAAGCGCGTCCATGTCACCGTGGCCCAACTGCGAAATGTCTCGGTCGGCGACAAGCTCGCTGGACGGCACGGTAACAAAGGTGTCATTTCCCGTATTCTGCCGGTCGAAGATATGCCGTTCATGGAAGATGGCACCCCCATCGACGTCATCCTCACACCACTTGGCGTACCGAGTCGTATGAACTTGGGTCAAATCCTTGAGCTACATCTCGGACTCGCGGCACACACACTCGGCTACCAAGCCATTTGCCCACCGTTTAGCGGCGCAACCGAGGATGAGATACGCGCCGAACTCGTAAAGGCGGGCTACCCGGAGGATGGCAAGATAACACTCTTCGATGGCCGCACCGGTGAGTCATTCGACCAAAAAGTTGCCATAGGGTACATGTACATTATGAAGCTCCACCACATGGTTGAAGACAAGATTCACATGCGTTCGATAGGACCCTACTCACTCATCACCCAACAACCGCTCGGAGGCAAGGCGCAGAACGGAGGACAACGATTTGGAGAAATGGAAGTGTGGGCACTCCTCGGTTATGGCGCAGCCTACACCCTTCGAGAAATGCTCACAGTAAAATCTGATGACATCCAAGGAAGAAGTGCGGCGTTCGATGCGATTGTAAAGGGCGGAAAGATAACTCACCTTCACACTCCCGCCGCATTCAACGTGCTCCTCCAACAACTTCGCGCTCTTGGACTCGATGTCGACCTTATCAAAGAACGTAACGACCGCTAACTCACCGTATATGGCACGAAAACAACTCTCAGATACTAACGACTTCGACGCAATCACACTCAAACTTGCAAGTCCTGAGCGCATACGTGAGTGGAGTTATGGCGAGGTTACGAAGCCCGAGACAATCAACTACCGTACCCAGCGCGCAGAGAAAAACGGTTTGTTTGATGAAAAGATATTCGGCCCTACCCGTGACTACGAGTGCTTCTGCGGGAAATACAAAGGTATCCGCTACAAGGGCATCGTTTGCGATCGATGCGGTGTTGAGCTCACGCGCAATATCGTACGTCGGGAGCGCGGAGCTCACATAGAACTATCGAGTCCCGTTGCACATATCTGGTTTCTCCGTGGCATACCTAGCCGCATCGCAACACTGCTAGGGCTCTCCGCAGCCGAGGTTGAAAAAGTGGTGTACTTCGCGGGCTACATCGTTACAAAAGTAAACGAAGAAGAGCGAGCACGTGTGCTCCGCGACATTGATGCCGAGTTCAAACAACGCAGCAAGGCTGCGCACGAGAATGAGGACGAGCAAAAACGCCTTAAAGACCGACTTTCGTTGGCAAAGGGTGAGGTCGAGGGTTTGCGACCCGGCCAGGTGATTGATGAAATGACCTACCACCGCTTCTCTATACGCTACGGCACAATCTTCGAGGCTGCCATCGGTGCAGAAGCCATATATAACATATTCAAGGAAATGGACCTTGAAGCATTACGCGATGAGCTCATTGCGCAACGCGAGAAAGCGGGCAGTGCTGAAAGGCAAAAGCTCAATCGTCGTCTTGCCGTCGTCTCGAGCATGATTAAGGCGAATGTAAAGTCAGAGTGGATGTTTCTCACCGCGCTCCCCGTCTCTCCGCCTGCACTACGCCCCATGGTCGCCCTTGAAGGCGGACGCCATGCGTCGAGCGACCTCAACGACCTCTATCGGCGTGTCATCAACCGTAACAACCGGCTCCGCAAGCTGATGGACATCAAGGCGCCGGAGGTCATTCTCCGCAACGAAAAGCGTATCCTTCAAGAGGCAGTCGACGCACTCATTGATAACTCTATTCGCCACGGAGGAAGTCAAGCGGGCGCAATGTCTGCCGCACAGCGCAGGCCGCTGAAGTCACTTTCCGATTACCTCAAGGGAAAACAGGGCTACTTCCGCCAAAACCTCCTTGGTAAGCGCGTAGACTATTCTGGCCGCAGCGTCATCGTGGTAGGTCCCGAGCTTCACCTCGACCAATGTGGTCTCCCTAAGCACATGGCGCTCGAGCTCTTCCGACCGTTTGTGATAGCGCAGTTGTTGAGACGAGAACTTGCGTACAACATTAGAGGTGCCGGCCGTCTCATTGAGGATAGTATCCCCGAGGTATGGGCCATCCTTGAAGAAGTAATCGCAGACAAGTACGTGCTTTTGAATCGCGCACCAACACTTCACCGTCTTGGTATCCAGGCGTTTCGGCCCGTTCTCATTGAGGGAAACGCAATTCGAATCCACCCACTTGTATGCCCCGCGTTCAATGCAGACTTCGACGGCGATCAAATGGCAGTTCATGTACCACTCTCAGCTGAGGCCCAGCTCGAGGCGCGCGAGATTATGTGTGCCGACAAAAACATTCTTAAGCCCGGCAACGGCTCGCCGGTTGTCGCCATGACGCAAGATATTGTCCTCGGATGTTATTGGATGACCAAAATTGTCGAAGGTACAAAGGGAGAAGGTAAGTACTTTGCAAGCCCTAACGAAGCCATCAGTGCGTACGACTACGGCGCTGTGGGATTTCGGGCAAAAATTAAGGTTCTCGGCACGAATAGCCCAAAGTACAACGCGTATGGGGGAAAGGTCTTTGAGACATCGGTCGGACGACTCCTCTTTAACTCAGTTCTCCCGAAAGACTTCCCGTTTATGAATGATGTTATGAAGAAGGTTTCACTTGTCCGCCTCGTGGATGAACTCATTGAGCGGTACGGCCTAAGCGGTATTCCAACCATTGTCGACAAGATAAAACACTTTGGCTTCACGTACGCAACGAAGTCCGGAGTCACATGGTCGCTCGCAGACCTCACCGCGCCGGAGGCAAAGAAGGGTATCGTGGATGCCGCACGTGTACGAGTGGCGGAACTCAATGCCCAATACAACGAAGGACTTCTTTCACATGATGAGAAGAAGCGCCTCGTGATAGAAGTGTGGCACAAGGCAAAAAGCGACATCGAGGCGGCTATTCCGGCTACCATCGATCCAAAGGGTCCCGTCCATGATCTGGTGATTTCCGGTGCACGAGGTTCGATGGGCCAGCTCACCCAGATGGCTGGCATGAAAGGACTCATTCAGAATACCGCGCGCGAAACCATCGAATTTCCCATTGTGGCTTCCTACAAGGAAGGCCTCTCACCTATTGAGTACTTCGTGACAACACACGGTTCCCGCTCAGGACTCGCCGACACCGCACTTAATACGGCTAAAGCAGGATACCTCACGCGCAAACTCTTTGATGTTGCACAAGATGCAATCATCACCGCTGAGGACTGTGGCACAAAGGAGGGAGTGGTCATCGGACGAGTGAGTGCGCTCGGTCTTCCGCTCGACCTCGCAAAGAACGTTCGCGGCCGCTACCTTGCAAAAGATGTACCCTCCTCAGATGGCAAGGTACTTCTCAAGAAGGGACACTTCATCACCCTAGAGGATGCACGACTAATCGATACGCACAAGGTGGAGCAAGTCACGGTACGGAGTCCTATGAGCTGCGAGCTTGCAAGCGGTGTCTGCAAGCACTGCTACGGTGCGGACGTTTCCACTTGGCAACCGGTTTCCCTTGGCGAGGCTGTCGGCACCATCGCTGCGCAGGCAATCGGTGAGCCGGGTACCCAACTCACCATGCACATGAAGCATGCGGGAGGTGCCGCCGCTGCAGGGGGAGATATCGTGACAGGTCTCCCGCGTGTCGAGGAGCTTTTCGAGCGTCGTATTCCAACAAATCCAGCGACTATTTCGACCGTAGGGGGCCTCGTGAGCGAGGTAAAAGACCAGGGACGCGAGAAGGTTGTCGTGGTGCTACCTGATGAAGGAGACCGCAAAAAGGGTGGCAAAGCAAACGAATTTTCGATCGTACACCCACGTCAATGTATCGTCTCAGAAGGACAGCGCGTTGAGAAGGGTGATTTTCTTTCGGATGGCTCGGCAGACCTCGCAGATCTGTTCAAATATGCGGGCAGGGAGAAAGTCCAAGAGTATATCATCAGCCAAACGAGTAAAATTTATGAACTCCAAGGTGTTACCATAGCACGCAAACACATGGAGGTCATAATCAAACAAATGTTCTCACGCAGAAAAATCAAACAAGCGGGTGATACTGGACTCTCTGTAGGTGAGGTCTTGGAAGCATGGGAGCTCGAGGATGCCAACGTACGCGCGGTTGAGGCTGGGGGAGAGCAGGCTACGGCGGAGACACATCTCCTCGGAATCATGGAGGTTTCGCTTACGCGACGCAGTTTCCTCTCTGCCGCCTCGTTCCAAAACACCACACGTATTTTGATCTCTGCAGCGATTCGTGGTTCCTATGATCGTCTTCGAGGGCTCAAAGAGAACGTTATCATTGGTCGTCTCATTCCCGCAGGAACTGGTTTTGAAAAAAGTGAAAAGCATGGCTTGGTTCGAAAGCTCCACGAAGAAGAGAGGATGCGCGTAGCTGCGCAAACCATAGGCGATAGCGATACTGGTGCTCGTGAGCTCGCTGAGGCCGGTGCGATAGTTGTAGCCACAGAGTAGACACTCGTACTCCGACAGTGAGCACATTCGTTGATATGGGATAGCCACGAGCACAGGGGTGGAGTTACACCCCTGTGCTCGTGTATAGTAGAGCCATGATTATTGAAACCATTATCGGACGTGAGATTCTTGATTCACGGGGTAATCCCACAGTTGAAGCTGATGTCATCCTTGCTGATGGCTCTATTGGGCGCGCGTCCGTTCCTTCAGGTGCATCAACAGGAAGCAATGAAGCGTTGGAACTTCGCGATGGTGATGAACAACGCTACCTTGGCTTGGGGGTACTACGCGCGGTTGCGAGTATCAACGGCGAGATCCGAGGGCGACTCATAGGAGGCGACAGCGCTCAACAACGCGAGCTCGACCAGACACTTATAGAACTTGATGGTACACCGACGAAGGAGCGCCTCGGTGCCAATGCACTTCTCGCAATTTCGCTCGCGGCCGCGAAGGCGGAGGCACTTTCCCAAAGTTTACCACTCTTTTCGCACGTGCGAACGTTCTCTCGAGCCGCACTCGATGTCACACTCCCCATGCCGTATTGCAACGTGATAAACGGAGGCAAGCATGCGGCGGGTTCAACCGATATCCAGGAGTTTATGCTGGTACCTGTGGGCGCACCCACGTACGCGGAAGCGGTGCGTATGCTTGCGGAAACATTCCATGCGCTCGGGTGGGTGCTCGCGCAGGCGGGGTACCGCACCACAGTGGGCGATGAGGGTGGCTATGCGCCCGCAGTGACCTCCGGCAACGGAGAAGCGCTCGACCTTATCATGCAGGCGATTGAGCGGGCCGGCTACCGACCCGGCAAAGACCTCGCGCTTGCGCTCGATGTCGCGGCGAGTGAGTTGCGGCGCGATCGCTCTTACGTGCTAGCGATCGAAGAACGAACACTCTCGAGTGATGACCTTGTCGCGTTCTACCAAGAACTCACCAACAACTACCCCATTGTCTCCATCGAGGATGGACTCGCTGAGGATGATTGGGATGGGTGGGTACACCTCACTGAAGTCCTTGGGGAGCGGGTACAGCTTGTGGGTGACGACCTCTTTGTGACGAATGTCGCCTTCCTCGAGGAGGGAATACGAAGGAAGGCAGGGAACGCCATCTTGATAAAGCCGAATCAAATCGGGACGCTTTCTGAGACCATTGAAGCGGTGGATACCGCGCATGAAGCGGGGTGGCGCACGATGCTCTCGCACCGCTCCGGCGAAACCGAGGATACCACCATCGCACATCTCTCAGTGGGCCTCGGTACCGGAGCCATCAAAACTGGCTCCATGAGCCGATCCGAACGCATCGCCAAGTACAACGAGCTTTTGCGCATCGAGGAGCTGTTGGGGGACGAGGCGAGGTTCCGCGGCACATTCGAGAAGAATCAGGAACCTGTTGCGTGATGTATGTTCGGCAGACCCTCATAGGTGAGGAGGCTGCTCTCGACAGGTGATTACTATAGAAAAAGCACTGTATGATCTTGCGAGTTATTGGATTTTTCTTCATGTTCCTCGGAGTGGTGTTTTTTGCACTCCTCCTTGGCCTCGCGTACCTGTGGTTCGCCGATCCATGGAACCTGCGCCCACTCATCGACGGTGCGCGAAGCGCAACACCGCAACGTCTTCCTGCCATATCGGATGAGGCGGAGCGTTCACTCGCAACACCCGTCGCTCGTGACGAAGTCGGTGCCGAGGGTGCCATCGATTCTCATCCGTCGCTCTCTCCAACGCAGGAAGAGGCGCTCGCGAAAATAGGCATTGATGCAGGTACTTTGCCAACCACCATGACTCCCGGCATGGAAGCATGTTTTACCGAGAAGCTCGGTGTGGCGCGTGTCGCAGAAATCAAAGCGGGGGACGACCCTACACCACTCGAGGTTGCACAGGGACTCCCCTGCGTAGGACAATAGTGGTATGAGTGCATTTCCAAAAGACTTTCTATGGGGCGCGGGCTGCTCTGCATTCCAAGTGGAAGGTAATACGCCACCTACAGATTGGACTGAAGGGGCGAAAGAAGGCAGGGTGCCAGAACTGGGCAGGGCATGCGACTACTACACACGCTTTCGTGAGGACTTCGACATCGCTCAATCGCTTGGGCACACGGCGCATCGTTTTTCCATCGAGTGGGCACGCATAGAGCCAGAGGAGGGGAAGTTTGATGAGAGTGAGGTAGCACACTATCGCGAGATGCTCACTGCACTTCATGAACGCGGCTTGGTACCATTTGTAACACTCTATCACTTCTCACTCCCACTATGGTTCGCATCGTCGGGAGGGTGGAAACGGAAAGACGCGCCGGAAATTTTTGCTCGGTACTGCGCCTATACTGCTGAGCGACTCGCTGATCTCTGCACACGCTTTGCGACCATTAACGAGCCGTACAGTATCGTTGTTAATGGGTATGTGCGGGGTACGTGGCCACCTTTTCTGGCATTCCCGATAGTTTCCGCCGCCGTCAATCTCCCCAATGGAAACGCCACTGAGCAGGTGGCACATCGTAATAGGCTAGGAATAGTAGATTTTTTCACCGTTGCAAACACACTTGCACGTGCCCACAACCTCGCGTATACAGCCGTTAAGCGCGTTGCTCCTACAAGCGACGTAAGTATCGTGTTCCAAGTACACCTATGGGAAGCGACAGCAAATCCGATCTGGAAACTGCTCGCTCGAATTCAGATGTGGAATATGAACTTTCGCTTCCTAAATCGCGTAGTCAAGCAGTGCGATTCAATAGGCGTAAACTTTTACTTCTACGTACGCCTTGGCGGCACACCGACACGAGAGCGTTCAGATACCAATTGGTCACTTTTTCCTGACAAGCTGTTTTCGGTCCTTATGCATGTGGCTCGGTACCACAAACCTCTCTACGTCGCCGAAGTCGGTGTTGCGGATGCACACGACACGTACCGAGCGAAGTACATTCGTGATGCAGTGCACGCCACCGCACAAGCCCGTAACGAGGGAGTTGATGTACGTGGCTTCCTCTACTGGTCACTTACGGACAACTACGAACTTGCGCTTGGCTATGAAAAACGTTTTGGCCTCGTCGAGGTGAATTACGAGACCCTCGAGCGCACCATTCGCCCCTCGGCGTACGTCTACCGCGATATCATTCGCGCAAACGGTGCTACACTCTAACCATGTCGCTTTGGCTCATACTCGTCGTTGTCGCGCAGTTTTTAAACGCCATTGTTGCGCTCGTGGACAAGTTCATCGTTACCTCTCCTAAAGTAACACTCCGCCCCTTCACCTACGCCTTCTACGTGAGCGTACTCTCTGCGGCCTCCGTGCTCGTATTCCTCTTCGATTGGATACCGGTACCTGTTGACGGTCTCGCGATACCTTCGCTAGACAATATCCTCAAACCCACACCACTCGTAGCGGCGCTCGCGCTCGTTGCAGGCTTCTCATTTTTTACCGCACTCCTGTCCCTCTTTACCGCACTCAAAGAGAGCGACGCATCGGATGTGGTGCCGGTCGTTGGTGGCATCAATGCGGCGGCGACTTTTGTACTCGGCTGGTGGCTCCTCGGTACACAGCTTTCGCCAACTTTTTTTGTCGGCCTTGCACTCCTCATCCTAGGCACTGTACTTGTGTCACGCTTCCGCTTCTCATGGCGCACGAGTCTTGCGGTCATGCACGCGGGTATGCTCTTTGGTGTCCACTACATCGCCGTAAAGTGGCTCTTCAATGTGACATCCTTCGACAACGGCTTTTTTTGGTCGCGCATGGCAATTGCGGCAGTCGCACTCTCACTTCTCCTCATACCGGATTACTTTGACAAGGTGACAGAGCACACAAAGAAGGCGCGTCGAACCGACGGCGCGTGGCTTCTCGGCAATAAGCTCCTCGCGGGTCTCGTGAGTATTATCCTGTTGAAGGCGGTCGAACATGGGGACGTAGCACTCGTGCAAGCGCTAGGAGGACTTCAGTACGTCTTCCTCCTCATGATAAGCATTTTCTTCGGCCACAAGCTCGCATTTGACTGCGGGGAAAACTGTTCACTCCGCGATATCATCCAAAAACTCATTGCGATTCCCATCATTGTCATCGGCTTTCTCTTACTGTTCGTATGAAACGTTTCCGTGCTCGTCGTATGCTCATAGTCGTCCTTGCAGTCGTAGGTGCGGTGCTTGTCGCAGGGGGAGGGTACCTATATCTCATATACGCACCTCGTCCGCACACAATCACCTACGGCGTCTCGTTTAACGTGCCCTACGCGCTCGAGCTCGGGCTCGACTGGAGCGAGGTCTACCGCGCAGTGCTCGAGGATTTGGAGGTTAAACACGTGCGACTCGCCGCCCACTGGACACTCGTAGAACCGAAAGAGGGAACGTATGATTTCTCCGCACTCGATGAACAGATGCGACTTGCGGAGGAACATGGTGCGACCGTCATCCTCGCGGTGGGGAGGCGTCTCCCGCGCTGGCCTGAATGTCACGTACCCGACTGGGCGAAGCGAAACGCGTGGGATGAGCAGAAGGAGTCTCTCCGCGCGTACCTGCAGGCAATCGTGGAGCGCTATAAAAACCACCCTGCGCTCCTCTACTGGCAGGTGGAGAACGAGCCGTTCCTCACAATCTACGCGCGCGAGCAGTGTGGGGAGCTCGATGTTGCATTCTTGGACGAAGAAATCGCGCTCGTGCGCTCACTCGACCCGCTCCACCCCGTTTTGGTGACGGACAGTGGTAACCTCGGTACGTGGACGGGGGCATACAAGCGCGGTGACGTGTTTGGAACAAGTGTGTACCTCTACCTCTGGAACGAGCACACCGGCCCTATTACTTCCATCTTGCCGGCGCACTTCTACCGCGCAAAGCGGCGTGTGATGGAGCTCGTGTACGGGCAGAAAGAAACGGTACTCATCGAGCTCTCCGCCGAGCCATGGCTCCTCGCGCCGGTTACCGACGTGCCCTTGGAGACACAGCTTACACGTATGAACGAGGAGAAGTTGGGGCAGGTCCTGCGGTACGCACACGAGACGCGTCTCTCCCCGCAGTACCTCTGGGGCGCGGAGTGGTGGTACTGGCTCAAGCTTAAAGGAAAGCCAGAGTTGTGGGAGCGGGCACAAAAACTCTATCACCCTGCAAGCTACGTAGATGCGTAGCTTGGAAGTGGCGAAGTGTCGTCTGTGGCGCACCTTTGCTTCACTCCCGCGTGCGTATATAGTGATGCCACATGGTGCAATTCCACTTCGATGCACGTTTTTATGTCGGCGCACAAAAAAACACCACAAAAGAAAAAACCACGTCGGATCACGGCTAGTATCGAGCTACATGAAGATTTTACGGCCGCACTCGCCGCAATCGAGTCGGGTGGGAATGTCTTCGTGACAGGAAAAGCAGGTACGGGGAAGTCAACCCTCCTCACCCACCTTCTCTCGACCCTTTCAAAGAGTGCGCGGTCTCACTCCGCAGTACTTGCCCCCACGGGCGTCGCCGCGGTCAATGTCGGCGGCCAAACCATCCACTCATTTTTCGGTTTTCAACCAAGTGTGACGGTGTATGAGCTTGAGACGAGCAAAAAAAAGCCCCGTGACCCCAAGCTCTACAAGAGTCTCGAGCTCATCATTATTGATGAAATCAGTATGGTGCGCGCCGATCTCTTCGATTGTATTGATGTATTTCTTCGTGCGCACGGTCCGAAGAAAGGAGTGCCGCTCGGTGGCGTCCAGCTGGTCGTCTTTGGAGATCTCTACCAGCTCCCACCGGTCGTCACCAGAGAAGAGCGAGAGCTCTTTTCCTCACATTACAAGAGCCCATACTTTTTCGATGCACACGTGTTTCCTTCGCTCGAAGTCACCATTGTCGAACTCACAAAAGTGTACCGCCAACGTGATGAGTCGTTTGTCTCTGTCCTCAATGCGATACGGAACCGGAGCGCAACACCGGAGGACCTCGAGCGTCTGAACGAGCGAGTCGCCGAGGAGGAGCCAGAGGGAGGGTACGTTTACCTTACCACCACTAACTCCGCGGCGGCGGCTATCAATGAGGCACGCCTCACTGAACTTTCCGACAATCCATTGCTTTACATGGGTGAGCGTGAGGGGAATTTTGAGAGGGGAGCGCTCCCAGCTCCCGAAGCACTCCTCCTAGCGCCGGGTGCGCAAGTTATGCTCACTGCGAACGACCCCCAAGGTAGGTATGTGAACGGCACCATGGGGACGGTGGTTGCCATCGAAGAGGGCGAGCCGGACGGTGTTGTCGTTGCGCTTGAGGGGGGAGGTGAGGTGACGCTTGAGCCCTATACGTGGAGCATGTTCCGCTTCGCATACGATGCGAATGCGCAGGGTATCACGCCAGAGCGTGCGGGGACCTATACCCAGTACCCACTCACGCTCGCATGGGCCATCACCATCCACAAGAGTCAGGGGAAGACGTTCAACAAGGTTGTGGTCGACCTCGGACACGGCTCGTTTGCACACGGTCAGACCTACGTCGCACTCTCGCGCGCCACCTCGCTTGAAGGTATCGTACTCACCAAGCCGATTGCAATGCGCCACATTCTTCTCGATTGGCGTGTCGTACAATTCCTCACCGAGTTTCGCTACGCGCAAGCCGCGATGCACATGAGTACGGACAAAAAGGCGGTGCTCCTGCGCCATGCGGCCGCATCGGGCACAGCGCTTTCCATACGCTACCTCAAAGCGAACGATACGGAGAGTACGCGCACTATCGTGCCGCTCGAGGTAGGCATCATGAGCTACGGCGGCAAGGAATTTCTTGGGGTGCGCGCGAATGACGACAAAAGTGGCGAGGAGCGTGTGTTTCGGGTGGACAGGATTCTTGAAATAAATCCCCACCCATAAGACCGCTGTGTCGAATGTTCACGAGGTCTTCACACTTGGCACTTGATAGACATTTGACAATCCCCATTGTTTCGCGTTCGAGACACGTCGCACGCGAACTCGCATGGTATCGTACGAAGCATGCAACTAGCCTATCCAGGTCTTTCTAACAGCGAGGTAGTCGAGGCGCGTGCACGGTGCGGGAGAAATGAGTTGCCGCGCGGCGCACCTGTCGCACTCTCCATTTTCAAGCGGCAGTTTTTTTCACTTTTCAATCTTGTCCTTGTGGGTGCAGCACTTCTCGCATTCGCGCTCCGAGAGCACGTGGACGGGGCATTCATTGTCTTTTTTATTCTGCTTTCGGGTACCCTCGGCTTCCTCCAGGAGTACCACAGTAATAGCGCCGCACAGAAACTACGCAGTTTTCTCGGGCGCCGCACCATGGTACGTCGCAACGGCATTGCCTACGAGGTTTTGAGCGAAGAGCTTGTGCCGGGTGATGTTATTATTCTTGAGCCGGGCGACATCGTGCCGGCGGACGCAAGCGTACTGTGCGCAGAAGCACTCCTCCTCGATGAATCCACCTTTTCGGGAGAAGTTGAACCGAAGGCGAAACGTGCAGCTCCGGCGGAAGAGGAAGAGAGTACCCTCTATGCGGGTAGCCACGTGGTGGCGGGGCGTGGAGAAGCGCGCATTGAGAGCACGGGCGCGAACACTCGACTTGCAGGTATTGCGGCGCATACGAGCGGTGTGGAAGAGAAGAGTCCGTTTGTTGCCGACATGGACAAGTTCGGCGCATTCATCCTCAAGCTTGTACTCCTCCTCCTTGCACTCGTGGTAGGGGTGAACGTGCTTATGGAAGGGGCGACCGATGTGTCGCGTCTCGTCATATTCGCCGTTGCACTCGGTGTTTCCGTCATTCCCGAAGCACTCCCCGTGGTCACCACCTTTTCGCTCTCAAGAGGTGCATTGCGACTCGCTCGTGCGAATGTCGTCGTGCGCCGTCTCTCCGCAATCGAGGATTTGGGGAGCATCACAGTATTATGCACCGACAAAACAGGGACGCTCACCGAAAACCGCCTCACGCTCCAAAACGACTTTGTGGAGAGCCGCACACTCTCCGTGCGCGTCGCCGCCTCCCTCGCTTCGGTCGACCTTGATGAAACGAATGCGGAGCCATTCGACCTCGCGATAGAGCGGGCGCGAGGCGCGCTCGAGCGCACCGAGTCGGAGACCTTCACATTCCTCCGTGAGTTGCCCTTCGACCCGCACCTGCGGCGCAACGCGGTGGTGGTCGAGCGCAGCGGTCGGACCTACCTCATTGTACGCGGGGCGCCGGAGTCGGTGTTCTCGCGAGCGCCGGGAATACGGAGTGAGTGGCTCGCCCCGTGGATGCGCGAGGAGGAGGGGAAGGGGAGGCGGCTCCTTGCGGTCGCGCTCCGCGACATTACGGGACTTCAAAACGATGCGCCGCTCGAAGAGGACATGGAACTTCTCGGTCTCCTGTCGTTCGAGGATTCATTGAAGCCCACGACCCAAGCGGCACTCGACGAAGCGCGTCGTCTCAATGTTGCGGTGAAGGTAATTACAGGCGATGCGCTCTCCGTTGCCCGCAGTGTGGGGAGGGAGCTTGGCATTGTTACTCGGGACGACGAGGCTATCACGGCGTACGACCTCTTCTCACGTCCGCACCATGAGGTGGTCTCGCTCATCGACTCATGTACCGTAATTGCGCGTGCGACACCGGAGGACAAGCTTCGGATAGTCGAAATCCTTCGCGAGCGTCACACGGTCGGATTTTTGGGAGAGGGAATCAATGATTCACCCGCGCTCAAGGCGGCATCGGTCGGTATGGTGGTCGCTAACGCGAGCGACATTGCGCGCGAGACCGCCGATCTCATCCTCACAAAGCAGGATCTCTCGGTTATCGTCGCGGGTATACGGCTAGGAAGAGAAACCTTTGTCAATACGACGAAGTACGTGCGACTCACGCTCACCTCGAACTTCGGGAACTTTTTTGCGGTCGCCGTCGCTTCGCTCTTTGTGAAGTTTCTCCCCATGCTCCCGAGCCAACTCCTCCTCCTCAACCTCCTCTCTGAT